>NZ_CEZLMY010000030.1:14336-31891 GCF_983033635.1 Psychromonas sp.
AAGGGGAGCGGTAATAGCAGAAAAACCCATAGGTAAACAAATTCAAACATTGTTATTTGCCTCTTTGCGCTGTTTTTTAATTTGTTTTGGAAACTCTTTTATCCATATCTTGGTCTGTGCTAAGTCATCTGTTGAACAGGGCTGTTCGCTATTTGTATACAGGCGTTTTAGAAACGCTTGTTTGCTGTCAAACAGGGGATTCGTTGCATAACTCTGCAGAAAATCAAACCATAACTCGCCATGTAATGAAGCCACCTGTTGGCGCGGGAAATATAATAATACTACACCTTTAAGAAGCTGATTTAATTCGATAAAATTGGCATTAGCCTGTTTGAGTTGCTGCAGTTTTTTTAATGCTTGTTGTTGCTTTAACTGCTGTTTTTTCAAGTGCTTTAACAGATAAGTTGTACCCACAATCACGACAATAAATGCAAGCGCTAAAAGCCAATAGATAGGGGCTGGCGGCCACCAATCGGGGGCTGTTGGCGTTACAATATCATTAAGTTGTGATAGCGGGTTCTGATTAGCGAGCGGTGACATGAAACTGCTCCATTAATGAGTTAGACGCACAAAGTTGATAAAGCGGAATACCTTGTTTGATAAATGTACTGACCACCTTTTGTTGACGTTCACTGGCTGCATCTTGGTATTGCTGCAGGGCATCTTTTTGTTTAAAAAAACCACTACCATAAAGGCTATTTATTTTTACTCTTGCCTGCTGCACATTTTTGGGCAGCAGTTGTTCAAGCGGATCGCTAATCTGCCAGGCACTAATCTGATTATGGCGTCGCATCTGACTTATCAATTTCTGGCAGTTTTGATCGAGCTGTGAAAAATCGCTAATCAAATGAATTTGACAGCCTGTCTGTACTAAACGGGAAAGACGTTTAAGTTGCACTAATAGTGATTGTGCACTGTTTTCCGATTTAAAAGGTCGGGCTTTACATAAGCGTTCACTTTGATGAAGAAAAGTCATTAAACCTTTGCTTCTGCCTGTGGGTTTTAGCTCCGCAACCTCTTGCTGGTTAAATACAATACCGCCCAAACGGTCATTACGCTGTTTAGCTTGCCAACTCAGCAGTGCAGCAAGGTGGCAAGCCTGCACGGATTTAAAGACAAACTGACTGCCAAAAATCATACTGTCAGAAAGATCTAATAAAATAAAAACCGGGCGCTCTTTCTCTTCCTGGTACAGTTTTGTATGCGCTTTGCCTGTTCGTGCTGTGACTGACCAGTCAATAGCGCGCACATCATCACCCGCCTGATAACGGCGAACTTCCGCAAATTCCATACCCCGGCCTTTAATTTTAGCCAGATAATTGCCTGCAAGTTGTCGATATGCGGCACTGGCAACCGGCTGCAGCTGCAGTTTTGCCTGTTGTTTATAACTGAGTAATTCACTGAGGCTAACATCGGTCCCGGTGAGATACGGACTATTAGCAAACAGCGCTGGTTTAGTGGCATTCATTAGGCTGGAATCGCTACCTGATTAATAATCTCTTTAATAACACGATTTGTGTTAATACCTTGCGCCTCTGCTTCATAACTTAAAATTAGGCGATGGCGTAAAACTGGGTAGAGGTTGCGAATAATATCATCTGGCATCACGTAATCACGGTTATCAAGCCAAGCGCGGGCTTTTGCTGTGCGCATTAATGCCAGTGTTGCACGGGGGCTGGCACCATAACTTATCCACTCTTTTAATTGCGTTCCATAACGTGCTGGTTGGCGTGTCGCGATAACCAGATCAATTAAATATTGCTCTAAATGTGGCGCAATATTGATATTCATAATCTCATTACGGATAGCAAATATTTGTTCATTTAATAATGGTGTCACCTCGGCAACCGTTTCTTTTAAAATCTCTTTGTGATTAAGTTTTAAAATTTCTTTTTCGGTCGCGGCATCAGGGTAGTCTAATTCAAGATGCATAATAAAGCGGTCTAATTGTGCTTCAGGTAAAGGATAAGTACCTTCCTGCTCAATTGGATTTTGTGTTGCCATTACTAAAAATAGTTCAGGTAACTGATAGGTTTTTTTACCTACGGTAATTTGATGCTCCGCCATCGCCTCTAATAAAGCAGATTGTACTTTGGCTGGCGCACGGTTTATTTCATCAGCAAGGATTAAATTATGAAACAGCGGGCCTTTTTCAAAAATAAACTCGCCTGTTTCCTGGCGGAAAATATCGGTGCCTGTTAGATCCGACGGTAATAAATCGGGGGTAAATTGAATGCGATGAAAATCACCTTCAATGCCATCTGAGAGGGCGTTAATAGCGCGGGTTTTAGCAAGTCCAGGTGGACTTTCAACAAGAATGTGACCATCTGCTAGTAAAGCAATTAATAAACCATCTACCAGTTCACTTTGTCCTAAAATCATTTTATTAAGGTAAGTTCGTAATGCGTCAAGTTGTTGTTTTGCCATGTTTATAATCTGCTTAAATTAAGATAAAGAAAAATATACTGCCAATAACAGTCAACTTCAAGGTAAAAAAGTTCCTCTAACGTTTGTAAATTAAAGCAGTTGACACAATAATTATTGTCAGTGATCTCTAATTGAGTGGTGCAAATCTTATTTTTTATGATTTTGCACATGTTTTTTTTTTAAGTTTTTACGTATTATTAACATTAATTTAACCAAACCGAAGGAATCAACATGAGCGAATTAGAATCGATTATTTGGCATACGCTTGGTTATCTCGCCATGCCAACTATTTTTATTGCAGGTTTTGTCGGTGTGTTTTTGGTGGCCATTGCTATTTTAAAAGTTTTCGGCGAAACAGCAGTCGAAGATTAATCACAAATATTGCCGAGAAAAGTCAAAGCACTATTGCATAAAGTTATATATTGGTAGGCTCCCTATGTAGTTTTAGCGGAGCTTTTTTATGCAGCGAGGAGAACGATATGCAGATTTATATTATGCGTCACGGGCAAGCCGAAATGATGGCCCACTCCGACGCGGAGCGAGCTTTAACTTCGCTTGGGCGTTTTGAATCAGAAAAAATGGCAGCTTATTTAGCGAAACGAGATGTCTCTTTTGATGCCGCATTGATAAGTCCATACCTGCGTGCCCAGCAAACTTGGGAATCAGTGCGACCGTTCTTCCCTGAAATATCAAATGTACAAACGATTAAATTTTTAAGACCAAGTGGCAGTGCGCGTAAATCAGTTAATGAGGTTTTAGCTTTACAAGCAGCAGGAGTAAAAAAGCTATTAATTGTTTCACATCTGCCGTTAGTTGGTTACATCGTTGGGGAGCTGGCTCCTGCAGCCGGTGTGCCTGCATTTTCAACCTCCTCTGTAGGCCATGTGGAACTCGATGAAAGTGGATTTGGTTATCTGCACAGTTTAACGACGGTTTCTCAGATCAACAAGAAAATCAATCAGAGTTAAAAGAGAGAAAAATAGCTCTGGAAGTTTACCGTTAAAATATAAGCACTGCTTTTATGGCAATTAAAAGTAAGTGCACGCTTTAAGTACACGCTTTAAGTACACGCTTATAGGTACGTTACTTTTCAATGCTAGGCGTACTGATTAAATTCAATATTTTATGACATATCATTATTTTCAATATAAATATTCACAATTGCGCAATATTACCCGTTTCTTTATGCCATTAATAAATCCCCCAATTAGCGAATTTAAATACAATTAGAATTGATTGTTAGTACTTACTTTATCTTTACTCATTTTTTGTAAGCGCTTGCTATTTTCTTTTTTGTATACAGGTTCAAACATTTGCAATAATAACAGCCCCTTTTTAAGTTTGTTGACGATAGATATGGTTAAATCTCCACCGATTACTTATCAATTTTTACAAGGAAAACCTATGAATTACCCATTTTCAAAAGTGACTCTGGCATTGACGCTGGCATTCAGTTTAGCCGCTTGTGGCGGCGGTGGCGAAACAGCACCACCTCCTCCACCTGTAGCTGATTGTGAAATAGAGCATTCGACACTCGCTTGTTATCAAGGTGATGAAACTGTTGCTGCAAATTGTGGACTGATTACCTATCAAGTTATGGTGGAATCCTTTGTTGATGGGGATAGCAATTTAGGTTACGGCACTGGTTATGGTGATAGTCACCATGAAGGCGATTTGCAGGGGGTTATTGATTCTCTTGATTATATTAAAGGCTTGGGTGTTAATGCTATCTGGCTAACCCCTATTTTTCAGTCTACCGCTACTTCTGGGCAAGATGATTGGGCTGACCGCTTAGATGCAACTGGTTATTTTGCGAGTGACTACTTTAAAATAGACGCTAAATTTGGCGATATGGCGAAAGCAAAAGAGTTGGTTGATGCAGCACATGCGAAAGGTTTATATGTGTTTTTTGACGGAGTATTTGGTCATCATAAGGGGAATGTTGAGCCATCACCAAACGGTCTAACTCCTAAGGGAAGCAATAATCCAGTCGATTACCCGGAAAGCTTAGCATTTTATAAAGAGGTGGCAACTTACTGGATCAATGAGCTTAAAATTGATGGTTGGCGTTTAGACCAAGCATATCAAGTGCCAACTGACCAATGGACGGAGCTACGTGAAGCTGTAGAAAAAGCTTCTGCAAGTGTTACTTACACAGATGCAAACGGTCAAACGGTAAATCCATTGGGTTATATGGTAGGCGAAATTTGGAAAGGGCAAAATGAAATTGCTGAAACAGGCTATTGTTCAGATAAGTCTCCTGCGCTGCATTCCAACTTTGATTTTCCTATGCGTTACAGTGTGGTACAAACTTTTGCAGTAGAAGAGAGTGGCGCAGGTAATCGCCCTGCAACAACCTTAAACAGCGGTTATATGAGTCATCTTTCCTACCCGGCTCATGCTATGCCAAACCTGATGTTAGGCAATCACGATCTAGTGCGCTTTGGTGACCTACTGCAGCGTGGTGATATTAGCTCACCTGATAATGCTGAATACTGGACAAGACACAAAGGTGCCTTTAGTTTTATGGCAGCTTATTCAGGTCCCATTACACTCTATTATGGTGAAGAGATCGGTGATGAACTGCCAGGCTTTGCGGATAAAGAAGACCCATGTGATGCGACTCGAGGACGTTGCGATGATCATGTCGCACGTACTAGCGCGAAAGTCGAGGGGGTTACAGGTGTTACATTAAACAGTAATCAGGCGGATCTTAAAGATTATGTAGCAGATTTAATGACTATACGCAGTGCTAACCCAGCGCTATTTAATGGTGAGCGTACTCATATCTATTCAGACACTGATATCTATATTGATCATAAAAGTGCTACAGATAACAATGTGCTTTACCTGATTAATATCAGTGATAGTAATGTTACTCATGAATTAACAGGTTTAAGTATCGGTAGTGATGGCGATCTAACGGATCTGTTAACGGGCAGTGTATATAAAATTGCGGGTGATACCTATTCTGTAACACTTAATCCATTTGAGGCTCTATTTTTGAATATAGAGTCTCCTTTAGCAGATGGGCCGCAATCGCCAACGGGTGACGATATTATTGGTGAAGGTTTTATGGGATCTTGTACTAATCCCGATTCCAATGAAACAGCTCCGCTTGATGTAGATATGTTTATTCGTGGAACCTACGAGGGTGGGGATGGTTTTGCTGCAACGCCAGCATCACACAAGTTTAGCTACAAAGGCCTGAACACCTATCAAGTTGTGGTAGCTGAATCTAAAGCCGTAGCTTATAACTTTAAGTTTGCTGCCAGCGATTGGTCAACTGAGTTTGCTGTTGCAGGCAGTGCGCCTGTTATGCTTGCTAAAGAGCAGGACTTAGCGGCTGCCGTAGGTTCTGGAACTGAGTCTCCTATCACTATTCCAGAAGCGGGAAATTATGTGTTTAGTTTCAGCGTTAATAATGACGGTTCAGCGAACAAGCTGATGGTCAGTAAATGTGCTGAGTAACGCTTAGTTAACTGCTAGATCAAAAAAGGGAGGTCAGTTAACTGGCCTCCCTTTTTTATGACTAGAAGCCTGCAATTTAATTACTTCTCATATTCCTGTTTCATCTGCCAATCTTCAAGTTCAACTAGCACCAGTAAGGCGCCATGGCCGCCAAACTCTAGTGGTGCTTGGTGAAATGCTAAAATATCAGGGTGCTGTGCCAACCAAAGCGGCACCTGTTTTTTTAAGATATGTTTGCCGACGCCGTGCATTACACTGCAGCAATATAACCCCTCTTTTTTGCAGCAAGCGAGCAATGCGCCAAGCTCACGTTTTGCTTCTTCTTGAGTAAGGCCATGCAGATCTAAAATTATCTCCGGGGCAAAGTCACCACGTCGTAACTGTTTTATTAAGTATTTTTCAGCATCTTGGCGTATATAACGGATTGGCCCCTCTTCAGCTAGATGCGGTTCAAATCCATCAGAGAAATGATCGGTTTCAAACGAAGCGACCAGCGTTTGTTTGATGATCTGTTTTTTCTTCATGTTTTTAGTGGGCAGTTTTATGGTATCCTGCTGTAACTTTTTGATACCTGAAAACTCTGCGCTAAATAGAGAAAAATCATCATTTTTATTTTTATCGGTCATGGCCTTTCCAAAGATAAATCTTGATAGCTGCAGTTTACCTTAATTGGAGAATAAGTTGGATACGATTTTTAGTGATGAAGCGGTTAACGAACTGCAGACCATCCAGGATATGATACGTTGGGCAACCACTGAGTTTAACCGAGCTGGCTTATTTTATGGTCATGGCACAGATAACGCTTTAGATGATGCAACGCGCCTTATTATGCCTTCACTAAATTTGCCATTACACTGTAATAGTGAAATCTACAACGCTCGTTTAACACGCCGTGAGCGTGAAATGTTAGTGGAGCTGATTGTCAAGCGTATTGATTTACGTATTCCGGTGGCTTATTTAACCAATACCGCATGGTTTGCCGGTTTAGAGTTTTATGTCGATGAGCGCACCTTAGTACCTCGCTCTCCATTTGCACAATTGATTGACTCCCGCTTTGCTCCTTGGTTAAAAGAATCGCCACAGCGAATTTTAGATTTATGTACAGGCAGTGGCTGTATTGCAATTGCCTGTGCTTATGCTTTCCCTGATGCTGAAGTCGATGCTGTCGATATTTCAGATGATGCATTAGAAGTGGCTGAAATTAATATCCAAGGGCATGGATTAGAACAGCAGGTTATTCCAATGTTATCAGATCTCTTTTCTGGTGTAGAAAATGAAAAATACGATCTGATTGTTTCAAATCCGCCTTATGTTGATGCGGAAGATATGGCAAACTTACCTGATGAATTTAAACATGAACCAGAGCTTGGTTTAGCATGTGGTTTTGACGGCTTAGATCTAGTGCGTAAAATGTTAAATCAAGCCGCTGATATGCTCAATGAAAACGGCTTGTTATTTGTTGAAGTGGGTAATTCACAAATTCATTTACAAGCAGCTTATCCTGAAATTCCATTTGAGTGGATTGAGTTTGCGGCAGGCGGGCATGGTGTATTTGTTTTAACAAAAGCACAGCTTGATAATATTAAAATCTAAATTTATTAAAATAGAGCAATTAGTCTCTGTTTTTAAAGTCACTTAGTTAAAAACGGGAAATAATCATGGCAGGAAGCAGTATCGGTCAACTCTTTAAAGTGACCACATTTGGCGAAAGTCACGGTGCAGCATTAGGTTGTATTGTTGATGGTATTCCGCCTAATCTAGAGATTTGCGAGGCAGATCTTCAGCACGATTTAGACCGACGTCGTCCGGGGCAGTCTCGTTATACAACGATGCGCCAGGAAGGTGACCAAGTTAAGATTTTATCTGGTGTTTTTGAAGGAAAAACAACGGGTTGCAGCATTGGTTTGATGATAGAGAATACTGACCAGCGTTCAAAAGACTACTCTGCGATTAAGGATCTGTTCCGTCCAGGCCATGCTGATTACACTTATCATCAAAAATATGGACACCGTGATTACCGTGGCGGTGGCCGTTCATCAGCACGAGAAACCGCAATGCGTGTTGCTGCCGGAGCAATTGCTAAAAAATATTTAAAAGAGCAATTTGGCATTGAAATTCGTGGCTATTTAAGTCAGTTAGGTGATATTACACCTGATTCAATTGATTGGAATGAAGTGGAAAATAATCCATTTTTCTTCCCTGATGCTTCGAAACTCGGCGCGCTTGATATTTATATGCGTGATTTGATTAAAGAGGGCAACTCAGTGGGTGCGAAAGTATCGGTTGTGGCTTCGGGTGTGCCTGTTGGCTTAGGTGAGCCGGTATTTGATCGTTTAGATGCAGAACTTGCGCACTCATTAATGAGTATTAATGCCGTGAAAGGTGTGGAGATTGGTGATGGTTTTGCTGTTGCTAATCAAAAAGGCACTGAGCACCGTGATGAAATGACGCCGGATGGTTTTTTATCAAACCATGCTGGTGGTATTTTAGGTGGTATCTCGACGGGGCAGGATATTATTGCGCATATCGCGTTAAAACCAACTTCAAGTTTAACCATTCCCGGTCGTACAATTACCGTTGATGGTGAACAAACAGAGATGATCACCAAAGGGCGACATGATCCATGTGTGGGTATTCGTGCTGTGCCAATTGCAGAAGCGCAAATGGCTATTACTTTATTGGATCATCTGCTTCGTCATAGAGCGCAGAACCTGAATGTGACAACCAATACACCGTTTATTAAATAATATAGGTTCTAACGGATAGAATTTATAAATTGAAAAGCACAGTTACTTTTACAGTAAGTGTGCTTTTTTATACTTTTAAAACGGTAACTGCCAATCTAAAGAAAACTGAATAAACTGTTTTAATAGCGGGCTTTGATACTTTTCTTTATGGCAAACAAGCCAGTAATCACGCGACATATCAAGTTCAAGGTTAAGTTGTACTAAACGTTTATCATTAAGCGCGTGGCGAGCCGCCAGTTTAGAGATACAGGTTATGCCCAAACCAACCGAGGTACAATTAATGATCGCCTCTGTGGTATTTAGCTCTAAAGAAATAGAATAAACGTTTAGTTTCTCGCCGATATGTTTTATAAAAAAATCGCGCGTCCCCGATCCTATTTCTCGTAAAATCCACTGTTGATTTTCTAAATCACTTAAGCTTAATTTTTTCTTTTTAGCTAGCGGGTGTGCGCTATTGCAGACTACCACCATCTCATCTTTCAACCAGCGGATTGACTGTAATTGCTCGTCAAAAAAATAAGCTTCGACTAAACCGATATCGAGTTCATACTCTTTTATCTGTTTGCAGATAGTGGTGCTGTTCTCAATTAACAGGGATTGCTTGAGATGTTTTGTACTTGCTCTAAAGTCAGATAACAGTGACGGAACAACATGGTTACCAATTGTATTGCTTGAGCCGATGCGCAGTTTTCCAGTGAGACTAGTTTGCTGTTCAAATAAGCGAGTTATTGCTTTGCTTCGCTCAATTTGTTCATCTGCAAGTGGTAGTAACTGCTTACCCCATTCATTGATTAATAGGCGGTTGTTTTTACGTTCAAACAGTTTATGACCAAGCTGCTTTTCAAGCTCAGCAAGTCCCATACTTACTGCTGGTTTGCTGATAAATAGTTTTTTAGCAGCTGCGGTAATGGTTTTCTCTTGAGTTATACAAATAAAAACCTGTAATTGTTTTAAGGTGATATTCATAAATGCCTTTTAGTAATGCTCAGTAAGCTGTTAAGTTTGATTTGATGTGGGTAAGATAGTTTAAACTACTTTTAGTATGCAATAATAATCTCTTTAATAAACCAGCGAAGCTGTGACTGTGATTTACAAATTTAAAAATATTAATAACTATTTGTGTAATATTCCGAGTGCGCTGGCAGGGCTTGCATTAGGTATTTCTAGTTTAGGTTTGTGCTGGGAAAACAATGTTAACCTACAAGGTGCCGGGCAGATGTTTGGCGCTATAGTGGCGAGTTGCATCCTTTTGCCTCTTTTTTTTAAGTTTCTATTTAATCCGCATCTTTTAAAGCAAGATTTACAACACTATGTCGGTGGCAGTGTTGCACCAACTATTGCGATGGCAACTATGGTGGTGGCAAATAATATTGCTTTATATTATTTTCAACTAGGACAAGTTATCAGCTTGTTGGCCATTATTTTACATCTGTGTTTATTGGCCATGTTTATCTTCTACCGAAGCAAAAATTTTAAGTTTGAACATATTTTACCAAGTTGGTTTATTCCGCCTATCGGTCTTGTTATTGCGCTGATTATGTACCCTGGCGGTATCAGCCCTCCACTAGCAGAGCTGATATTACAGTTTGGCTTGCTCTCTTACGCACTATTGTTACCTGTTGTATTATATCGATTGCTGTTTTCTGAAAAATTTTGTGATCATGAAAAGCCAATTCTCGTTATCCTGGCTACTCCTGCAAGTTTATTATTGGCGGCTTACTTTGTGGCTGCAACTGAACCAAGTTATTTAATGATCGCTATACTTGCTCCGCTTGCACTTGTAATGACGCTATTTGCCTATTTTGCATTTATAAAGTTATTACGTTTGCCTTTTACTCCTGCTTATTCAGTATTTACCTTTCCATTGGTTGTTGGGGCCACAGCTCTGTTTAAAACAAGTCAGTTTCTATTAGAAGATGGTTTTAATATGCAGGTGGTAGTTATTATCGAACAATTAGCCTATCTGGAATTAGTGATTGCAACCTTGATGGTTATTTATGTGAGTATGCGTTATATGCTCTATTTTTTAGCTATGGCTAAATAATATCCCTCAAGAGGAGCATCTCTTGAGGAATATTATTGTGGCTGAATTAAGTCAGGTTAACCAAAAAGTCTTCCAAGCTCTTTTTTCATTTTTTTCTCTAGCTCTTTACCTTCCTGTTTAAGCTCATCTTGTGATTTTTCCTGTAGTTTTTCCTGCTGTCTTTTAAATTCGGCCTTGGCTTTTTCTTCGAGTTTTTTAGCTTTCATTTTAAGCTCATCTTTTAAAGCGCCATCCATATCTAAAGCAAATTTAGGATCTGTAAAAGGACCGCTAATCAGAAGAGGTATTGTTACACCGCTAAGGTCATACACCTCTGTATCTGCATCGCTTTTCGATAACGGTGTGATACTTAATTTGTAATCTAACGATTCTTTCAAAATATCCACTAGACCTAAACCGTCTAGACGCATAACAGGTGATAACATTAATAATTTGTTATTATCTACCACCCCTTTTTTTATACTGAATTCACCGCTTAATGAAGCGAAATCTGTTTTCTTAATATTGGCTTCTGTCGGCACTGACTTTCCTGTCAGTTTAGCTTTTAGTGTACGGATCTCCTGCGGAATGTTAACACCGTATAATTCACCATCGAGTAACTTAAAATCACCATTACCCGCTAACTGAGATTTTATTTTGCTTGTCGTTAAACCTTTACCAATTGCATAAAAGTTAAACGCGGTTGTACCACTAAGCAGATCAATATCGGCAGCATCGATAAGTAAAGGTCGAATTTGTACATCTTTAAGTGTGCTTGAAAGCTTGTATTTATTTAAACCTTTTGCATCGTCAACCCAAGCGTTTACCGTTAATAAACCTTGGTATAACTGCGCGGTTAAAGGTTTAACTTGTGCTTTGCCTTTATTTATTTCAACAGTTGTATCGATTTTACCAATGGTTAAGCCTGATGCTTTAAGACCTGCAATAGCTAAGGATCCCTTAACATCTAAGCTGTGTAAAAAGCTTAAATCAGGCTCCTGCTCGCTTACTGTCTTCGTCTTATTTGTTGTACTGCTTGTTGTGCTTTTAGCGCTTGTATCTGCTTTTTCTGCTGACTTTTTATCTGCAGGGGATTTGGCCGGTGCCTGTGTCAGGTAAGGATTAAGATCCCATTCGTTACCCTGTAGGGTAAAGCGTACCCTGGTTAAATTAGTTGTCTGTACTGAGAGCACGCCTTCTAAGTGAATTTTATCAACTTCTAAAAATAGCTCACTAAGATCGGCTTTACCTGTATTCAGATCATAATGGATATTACTTCTAAGCGAGCTTATTATCTTACCATTTGGCAAATCTTTGCCTGTAAATGTTGTTTTCAAGTTAAGGTTATTAACTTGCACTGATGAAAAGTCAGGTGCAACAATTAATTTTGACTGTAACTCAATCTGACCATGCATTTGTGCAACCGCTAGCGCGGTTAAAACAGATAAATCAGTTTCCTTGCCTAATACAAATTTACCAAGACGAATGTGGTTGATATTTACCTTGCTAGTTGAGCCAACTTTTAAATCCTGCACTTCAATTACAGCATTTTTAATATTTATGCCTGCTAACTGTGCTTTATCAATTGCAAAAAATCCAGGCTTTTGACTTTCAGGTGTGGCGTTTTCAGGTGTTTCCTGCTCTATTTCTTTAGAGTCTGTTGCTACTTTTTCAGGGAACATATTATCAAGGTTCGATGAGCCATCTTTATTGGTTATCAGGTTTAACACTAAGCCATTCAGTGTTAACTCGCCAATTTGAATCTCCCCCTTAAATAGCGGTAACACCTCTAAACCGATCGCCGCATTATCTATCTTCACTAAGTGTTTGCGATTAAAACCATCGAGGTTATTTAATTCAATTTCACCACTGCTAAAACCGAGCTGCGGAAAAAATGTCCAGCCGATATCCCCGTTAATCAACAGATCCCGGTTAATTGTTTTTTTAACCTGAGTTTGGATCTCTTGTTTATAATCATTGGGATCGATTACTGTTACTAAAATTACAGCGGACAGAATAAGCAGAGCTATCAGCCCTGCAAATAATTTAACAAACAGTTTCATCGGATTTTCCTTTTAAGTGAGAACTAATTGAGATTAAATAAAGTGTAACCTGTTTTTATTAATTTTAAATTATTGAAAACAAAAATATTAAGTTAATGGTAACTCTGTCGTGTATTTCAGTTGCTCCATCGCAAAGCTGGAGTTTACGTCGGTTAAGCCACTAACATTATTCACCAGCATTTTGTAAAAGCGGTCATAACAACGCATATCAGCAACTAACACTTTAAGCATATAATCGTATTCTCCCGCCATACGGTAAAATTCCATCACGGCTGCAAAACCTTTTACTTGTAGAACAAAATCCTCTAACCAACGTTCGGAATGTTGTTGTGTTTTGATTTGCACAAAAGCGATCAGCTGTAACCCTAATTTTTCCGGGTTTAATAAAGCCACGCGTTGTCGGATAACCCCCTCAGTTTCAAGGCGTTTTACGCGATTCCAGCAAGGTGTGGTGGTCAGGTTTAACTGCTCCGCAATCTGTTGTAAAGATAACGAAGCATCTTGCTGCAATAGGCTTAATATTTGTTTGTCGGTATTATCAATTGGCATGGTTACCTGCTTATTCATGCTGGTTGGGGTGAATTTTCTTTTAATGACTCAATATTAAGGTTGATTTTCTTATAAATCAAAATTTAATAGCAATTTAAGGAACTATTTCTACAGCTAGTTGGTTAATCTTAATTTATGCAAAACAAAAACAATAAAGGACAATCTATTATGAGTAAGCAACGTAACTGGGTGGCTAATGCGATTGAGAAAATTCAAGCTGATTATCAACGCAGTGCTGATACACACTTGATTAAACTTAATCTTCCGCAACTTGATGGTATTGATATTTACCTTAAAGATGAAAGTACTCACCCGACCGGCAGTTTAAAACACCGCTTGGCACGTTCTCTATTTTTGTATGCTTTATGTAATGGGAAAATTAAGCAGGATACCACTATTATTGAAGCCTCATCAGGCAGTACAGCTATTTCAGAGGCGTATTTTGCACGTCTATTAGGGCTGAAATTTATTGCTGTGATGGCAAAAAGTACCAGCCAGGAGAAAATCGATCAGATAAGCCTCTATGGTGGTGAGTGTTTTTTAGTTGATTCCACTGAGATGATTTACGCTGAATCGGAACTGTTAGCCAAGCAGTTAAACGGTTATTACATGGATCAATTTACTTATGCCGAGCGTGCTACTGATTGGCGGGGTAATAATAATATTGCCGATTCTATTTTTATGCAGATGAAATTGGAGCCCAATCCAATTCCTAAACATATTGTGATGAGTGCCGGCACGGGAGGCACAAGCGCAACGATTGGACGTTATTTGCGCTATAACCAATTAGATACTGAACTGACTGTAGTTGATCCTGAAAATTCCGTGTTTTTCGATTATTTTAAAAGTGGGGATAGCAGCTTAGTAACTAATAGTAGCAGCAGAATTGAGGGCATTGGTCGTCCTCGCGTCGAGCCTTCGTTTATCGCATCATTGCTTGATAATATGATCAAAGTGGCCGATGTAGAATCGGTGGCTACGGTTTTGTGGCTTGAGAAAATCTTGGGACGCAAAGTAGGGGCAAGCACTGGGACCAATATGGTTGGGGTGTTGCAGCTGGCAAAGCAGATGCTGGACAATGGCGAGTCTGGTTCGATTGTGACGTTATTATGTGACAAAGGAGATCGTTATTTGGGCAGTTATTTTAATCCTGATTGGGTAGCTAAAAATATAGGGGATATTGGCCCATATCTGGCGCAGTTGGATAGGTTTTTGGGGAAGGATAAGTAAGGCTGTTTTTAAGCTAACCAACCGCTATTATTTTTTAACCTTGCGCTGCTTTTTCTGTTTAGCTTGAGCAGCTCAAACTGAACCTCGTCTATTTTTCAGTTAGAAAATCTCAATCTGCAACGACTATATTTTAGCCTTATGCTTAGCAGTCTTAAGTGCTTTGGATACACGTAAAAAGTATAACTGATACTGCTCTAAATGAGTAACACTCTGATTTCACAGGTAAAATAAGGTGACTTTTATTTGTTGAATTTTTTATGGTTATTGTTGCCCGTTATGTTTACTACATTCTCTTTTTTACCGATAGAAAAATCAGAGGGGATTATGCATATTTGCAAAGGAATATAATGGAGATATATCATATTTCACCTTAGTAAAGAATCACTTAGCGGGCTTTTGTGTTTTATAATAGCGCTTTGCTATTCGACGGACTCAGGTTAAAGAGGGAAAGTGAATTTTATTTTGTAATTGTAGTAACTATCATTGCTCCAGATGGTGTCTCTCAAAAAGTGAGTGTGACATGTGTCACGCATTCAAAAGGAAACAAGAAAATGACCTATATGCTGCTAACTTTCAGCTAGCAGACTGATACCGAGATGAAATGGTGGCTGTAAGCGCATTCTTATTTAATTTTCAGTGAAAAAAAACCGATAACACAAAGCTTCCTTTGACAAGGATCACATTTTCCAAAATAAAATATTTACTCCTTTTTATAAACGACAAGAAATGACGGGAAACGACATGAAATGACTAAAAGATGATTTGTTTGTCATGAGCTGTTTGCGTACCTTCCTTTTTTATTTGTAGCGATCCAATCTGTATATGCACTTTCAAAATGATGAGTGTATAAAGTTTAAAAATATCAAGGAGAGAGTTCAGTGAATCTGATAAAGCTAACAATAGCGATTTTATCGCTCAGCGTTATCGGCGGTTGTGGAAATAGTGAAGATACAAATACCACAACTCCGACTAAAAAATTAAACGTTCGAGTTATAGATGGGTATTTATTTGATGCGCTTGTCTGGCTGGATGTTAATAAAGATGGAAAACAAGATGCTGACGAACCACAAGCATGGACCGATATCGATGGCCGAGCATCGTTAGATATTACTCATGTTGATGGTGATATTACAAATTATCCGGTAATTTCAAAATCGGTAAAAGGAAAAACCATTGACGCAGATGTGCCGGGTGTAACCATCGCACATAACTATCAGATGAAAGCTTCTGTTGAAAGTTATTCTTCGGACACAACTCAAATAATCACACCAATTACGACATTACTTAATGTAAAAATGTCAGCTGGGCAATCAAGAGAAGAAGCTGCGACTGAAATCCGCACCATACTTAAACAACCAGATTTAAGTTTTGATGAAGATTATATTGCTACGGATGCAACTTTATTGGCTCACTCAGCTAAGGCATTAGTACAAATTTTACCTGAAGAGTTCGATGCAAATTTAGTCTCTGAGCATGCTGATGAATTGCTAAGCGGTGCGCAGCAACTTGGTAATGAAATCGCAACACAACTTGCTAACAATGAAGAGCCAAGCCTGGCTGGTAAGGTTTTATATAAAGATGAAGCTGGTGAGATAATTTTAGATATCGATAGTGACGGTGATGGTGTTGCTGATGAGGTTGATAAATTCCCATCTGATCCATTAGAAAGTATGGATTTTGATAATGACGGTAGTGGCGATAACGCCGATCTTGATGATGATGGTGATAACGTTGCCGATAAAGATGATCTATTCCCTTATGATAATTCTGAATCATTAGATACTGATAACGATGGTACTGGTAATAACGCCGATCTTGATGATGATAATGATAGCGTGGCAGATAATAGCGATGCTTTTCCATTAGATGCAACTGAATCTGTTGATACAGATAAAGACGGCACAGGTAATAATGCTGACTCTGATGATGATGGTGATGGTGTTGCTGATACAGATGATGCCTTCCCATTAGATCCTACGAAAACAACTGACAACGACGGCACCGGTAATGATTCTGATGGTGATGGCGTAGATAATGATAGCGATGCTTTCCCGTTAGATGCATCTGAATCTGTCGATACAGATGCAGATGGTACAGGTAACAATGCTGATAGCGATGATGATGGCGATAGCGTAGCTGATGTCGATGATGCTTTCCCGTTAGATGCTTCTGAAACAATCGATAGCGATAACGATGGCACAGGTAATAATGCTGATAGCGATGATGATGGCGATAGTATTGCAGATAAATTTGATGCTTTCCCATTAGATAAAGATGAGTCTGTCGATACTGACGGTGACAAGCAAGGCAATAATGCCGATCTTGATGATGATAATGACAATGTTGCAGATACAGACGATGCCTTCCCGTTAGATGCTTCTGAAACAATTGACAGCGATAACGATGGCACCGGCAATAATGCCGATCTTGATGATGATGATGATGGTGTGGCTGATACAGATGATGCCTTCCCGTTAGATGCGAGTGAATCTGTAGATACAGATGCCGATGGTACAGGTAATAATGCGGATACCGATGATGATGGTGATAAATATCTAGATACGGATGAATTAGCTGCAGAAACTGATCCATTAAGTGCTGCAAGTTTACCGCTTGATAGTGATGGTGACTTCATCTCAAATGTTACTGATAGCGATGATGATAATGATGGCGTATTAGATGAAGATGATGCTTTCCCATCAGATGCAACTGAAACTGTAGATACAGATAAAGATGGCACAGGCGACAATGCCGATGCGTTCCCGGCTGATGCAACTGAAACAGCGGATACAGATAATGACGGCACCGGCGACAATGCTGATGCGTTCCCGACAGATGCTTCGGAAACCGCGGATACAGATAATGACGGCACCGGCGACAATGCCGATGCGTTCCCGACAGATGCTTCGGAAACCGTTGATACGGACAATGACGGCACCGGCGACAATGCCGATGCCTTCCCGAACGATCCTCTAGAAACAGTAGATACGGACAATGACGGTACCGGCGACAATGCTGATGCTTTCCCGACGGATGCTTCAGAAA
>NZ_CEZLMY010000031.1:0-8695 GCF_983033635.1 Psychromonas sp.
TTAATAGCGAATGACAACCCTTAATATTAGTGGCCTGGCTTCCAGCCTGGCCACTCGTGGTTTACTGCCCCTTGATAAACTCCAACAGATAACAACTTCCGCGGCGAGCGAAAAAAAATCCCTGGTTAGTTACCTGGTGGAAAATGATTTTATCTCCAGTGAAGCACTCGCGCAGTTCTGCGAAGCTGAATATGGTATTCCTCTATTAGATTCCGATACCCTTAATCTTGATAATATTCCCGATAAGTTTACCAATGAGAAACTAATAGAGAAGCATCATGCGCTGCCCGTTTATGTGCAGCAGAAAACCCTTTATATCGCCATGTCCGATCCCACCAATGTCTCCGCATTAGAGGACTTTGGTTTTAGCTTCTCGATGCATACTGAAGCGTTACTGGTGGAAGAAAAACACCTTAATAAAGCGATTGAAGCGTTATTGGAAGATGATGTTTCCTCTTTAGGCGAGATGGGCGATATTGATGATATCGAAGTCGATGACAGTGATTCCCGTCTTGATGAGACACAAGGCGGCGGAGATGATGATGCGCCGATTGTTAAATATATCAACAGCATCTTAATTGATGCGGTGCGCAAGGGCGCATCGGATCTGCATTTTGAACCTTATGAAAAAAAATACCGCGTACGTTTTCGTGTTGATGGTATTTTACATGAGGTCGCCACTCCGCCGGTTAATTTAGCCAACCGTTTTTCTGCGCGTTTAAAAGTAATGTCCAAGCTTGATATTGCCGAGCGCCGTCTGCCTCAAGATGGGCGTATTAAACTTAAAATCTCCAATAAACGTAATGTGGATCTGCGTGTCAGTACGCTGCCGACCATGTGGGGCGAAAAAGTGGTAATGCGTATTTTAGACTCTTCTGCCGCCAGCCTTGATATTGACCGTTTGGGCTATTCTGATGAGCAGAAAGGCAAATATTTACATGCTCTTGGAAAACCACAAGGGATGATTTTAATAACCGGCCCTACCGGTAGTGGTAAAACCGTTTCGCTTTATACCGGGTTAAATATTCTTAATACAGTTGAACGCAATATCTCCACAGCGGAAGATCCGGTTGAAATCAATCTGACCGGCATTAATCAAGTGCAGATCAATACCAAAGCAGGGCTGACCTTTGCTTCTGCGCTGCGTTCATTTTTACGCCAAGATCCCGATATCGTCATGGTGGGTGAAATTCGTGATTTAGAAACTGCAGAAATTGCTATCAAAGCCGCGCAGACTGGTCACTTAGTTTTATCTACCCTGCATACTAACTCAGCAGCAGAAACCTTAACCCGTTTACTTAATATGGGGGTGCCGGCCTTTAATATCGCCTCCTCAGTTTCACTTATTATTGCCCAGCGTCTGGCGCGCCGTTTATGCAACGAGTGCAAAACAGCAGAGCATTTTGATAATAGCGAGCTAAAAAATATCGGCTTTAACCAGACAGATATTGATGCGGGTATTACAATATATAAACCAGTCGGTTGCGATAAGTGTACGGATGGTTATAAAGGCCGTGTGGGGATCTATGAAGTGATGCAGATGAGCGAAAATATCGGCCATATTATTTTAAATAATGGCAACGCTATGGAAATCGCAAAATTAGCCCAACAGGAAGGGATGTATACGCTGCGCCAGTCCGCACTGCAACAAGCGCTAAATGGTATAACCAGTTTAAATGAGGTTACTCGGGTAACGTAAAAATAAAAAAGCTCGCTTTTATGGGATTATAGCCGCTTCCTCTTTTGGCAGTATGGCTTCAGCCCTTCCTCATATCCACCCGTGCGTGGTAGTGCCGATTAAAAATCATGAATTAAGGAACAGTTATGGCTGCAAAGAAAAAAGCAAAAGGTAGTGGCATTGATACTTATAAGTGGAAAGGTATTAATCGCAAAGGTGGTAAGGTTTCCGGTGAGTTACAAGGCACATCGCTGGCGGAAGTAAAAGTTGAACTGCGCAAGCAGGGCGTTAATGTTACGCGTATTCAGAAAAAATCAAAATCACTTTTCTCATTCGGCAATAAAATATCGCCGATGGATATTGCGGTTATTTCCCGTCAAATAGCAACTATGCTCGGGGCCGGGGTTCCTTTGGTACAGAGCCTGCAACTGATCGCTAAAAGTAATGAGAAAGCGCCCTTAAGGGAGTTAATGACCTCTATCGGCAATGAAGTGGCGACCGGCACGCCGCTTTCAAAAACCCTGCGCGGTCACCCCAAATATTTTGATGATTTATATTGTGATCTGGTTGATGCGGGTGAAGAGTCGGGGGCGTTAGAGACTATTTATGATCGCATCTCAATTTATAAAGAAAAATCTGAAGCACTCAAATCAAAAATTAAAAAAGCGATGTTTTATCCTGCAGCCGTATTGGCCGTTGCGGGTATTGTTACCATGCTGTTATTACTTTTTGTTATTCCTCAGTTCCAAGATATCTTTGCAGGTTTTGGTGCGGAACTGCCTGCGTTTACCCTGTTTGTATTAGCTATTTCTGATGCAGTGCAAGCCTATTGGTATATTATTCTTGCCGCTGTGATCGCCGCTATTTTTCTGTTTAAAAAGGCGCATCTAAAATCGCAGAAGGTGCGCGATAATACCGATAAATTTGTCCTTAAAATCCCCGTTATCAGCACTATTTTAGATAAAGCCGCGGTTGCACGTTTTGCCCGTACTCTCTCCACCACTTTTGCTGCCGGTATTCCTTTAGTGGATGCGCTTATTTCAGCAGCAGGCGCATCGGGCAATTATGTTTATCGCAGTGCTATTCATAATGTCCGTACTGAAGTGATGGCGGGGATGCAGATGAACGTGGCAATGAAAACGACAGCCGTTTTCCCCGATATGGTTTCACAAATGGTTATGATTGGTGAAGAGTCGGGTGATCTTGATGGTATGTTAAGTAAGGTTGCCGATATTTACGAGCAGCAGGTGGATGATGCGGTTGATGCTTTAACCAGCCTGTTAGAGCCTATGATTATGGTTGTACTGGGTGTGGTGGTCGGCGGTTTGATTGTGGCTATGTATCTGCCTATATTCCAGTTAGGCAGTGTTATTGGTTAAGCTTCCGCTTCGCAGGGGCTTTGAAGCGGAAAGAGTATTGCAGGTGGGATGTCCGTCCCATCTAAATGCGTATCTTTTGTAGCAAATCACCTTCATAAATGGCTTGTTTGATTAATGCAAATGCTGCAATTGTTGAATTTGGCTTTAACTCTGTTGGCAGTATTGTTAGCTTATTTTGAAATTCGGGTAATGTCTGGTGAGCAATACATTGCTGAATCGTTGAAAAGAGTGTATTTCCACTCTCAGTAATCTTACCTGCAATAATTATTTTTTCCGGATTGAGCAGATTAATTAAAATGGCCACAGTTTTACCTAAATAGGTGGCTGCATCTTCAACTATTTTTTGGCATAAGGGATCATTATTAGCCGCTGCTTGATATATGTTTTCTATTGTTAATGTTTCCTGGGTTATTGTTGTTAAGCCTCCGTAGTTAATCGCATTTTTTACTTTTTCAACAATTACATTATCACTCACTTCTGTTTCCAGACAGCCAAAGTTACCACAATGACACTGTTTTCCTGCTGGATTTGCTTGAATATGTCCAATTTCACCAATATTACAGTTTTCCCCTAATAACCATTTGCCCTGAATAATTATGCCCGAACCCACACCGTGATGAATACTAATCAAAATTGAGTCTAAGCAATCTTTTGATGCACCAAAGTAGTGCTCTGCTAATGCGAGACAGCGGGTATGGTTGCCAATAAATGTTGGGATATTAAAGCGCTGTTCAAGAATCTCGACTAATGGGAAGTTATTGAATGAGTAGCGGGAGGTATAAACAATTCGGCCAAGTTTCGGATTAATTAACCCTGCCAGGGTGATTGAAATGGCAGATATTTTCTCACCGAGCGGTTTTCCTTCCTCAACAGCGACCGCTATTTCAGCTGTGAGTCGTTCAATGAGTTGCTCACCATTTTCTAATTCTATGTTTATCTGTTTATTTGATAATTCCTCACCCGATAAGTTATAGCGGCTTATTGATAACAGTTTTCGACCAATCTTAATGGCAAGTACATTGATTGATGATGAATTCGGAGCAAGTGAAATAGCGCAGCGTCCGCCTGTTGATGCTTGTCTGGCTGTTTCTGTAATAATACCGTTTTCGAGCAGTTGTCGTGTTATTTTAGTTACGCTTGCGGGGGCAAGTTTGCTGACTTTGGCAATTTCTACGCGGGAAATAGGCGCATGCTTTTCAATAACTTTATAAATAGTTGCGTAGTTTGCTTGTTTGATATGATCGATCTTTGCAATCACTGAATCTGTTTGTTGGTTATTTTGTACCATTATTGTTTCACTTTAAATAACAAGCTGAAAGAGAGTAACTATTCTAACAAACAGCTCGTTATTTAGTAACTTATTGTGTGTTTTTGTAGCTTCCGTTAACAACAGTTGCAGTTATTTTATAGTCATTTGTGAAAACGGCGAGATTTGCAACTTTACCCGCTTCAATGCTACCCAGTTTATCTTCTACTGAAATCGCTTTTGCAGGATAAAGTGTTGCCATGCGAATTGCTTCCGCTAGCTCGATACCGACAAATTTAACGCACTGTTCGATAGACTCAATCATTGTTACGGCAGAGCCTCCGAGTGTGCCATCTGCCCCAAAACATTTTCCATCTTTGTAATATACGGTTGTGCCGACAAAATCAAACTGATCGATATTTGCACCGGCAGGTGCTGTTGCATCAGTCACTAAGATCAGTTTTTCGCCCATGATTTTTTTAGAAATTCGCACATTTTCATAAGCGACATGGAAACCATCAACAATAATACCTGCGTAGATATCATTATCATAAATTGCACCAATTACTCCTGGCTCCCGACCTGTAATAGGGCTCATTGCATTAAACAGGTGAGTTGCAAACGTTACGCCATTATCAATGGCGGCCTTTGCTTGTGCATAAGTTGCATTGCTATGACCTATTGATACCACAATGCCCGCATCGCTAAGTTGCTTAATAACTTCGACAGGCGAGTTTTCCGGTGCAAGTGTCACTTTTGTTACAATGTCGGCATTGGCGCAGATAAGATCAACCATCTCCAGATCGGGTTTACGAATAAACTCAGGACGGTGAATGCCTTTCCTCTCCAGGCTCAGAAAGGGCCCCTCTAAATGCAAACCTAATACTTCATTAGCTGTTTTATCGATGAAATTTCGTGTAACTTTAAGTGCAACTTTCATATCTTCATCTGATGAGGTGATAAGTGTTGGTAGGTAGCTTGTGCAGCCTGATTTTAGATTTGCAGCCTGCATTGTTTCAAGCGTTTGCTCAGAGACACTGTCATTAAACATAACGCCACCACAACCATTAAGTTGCAGATCGATAAAACCGGGGCAGAGGTTTGCCCCATTGAGGTCAATTGTTTGAATGCTGGCATCCAATTCTGAGATTGGCTTAATGTTTTTAATTTTATCATTTTCTATAACAACAACATGATCAGTTAAAATTGCTTGTGTTGTGTAGATTGTACAATTTGTTAATGCATACATAACAAATCTCTCCATTTTAAGGCGCCTTACTTATTAAGGCTCCCTACTTAAATTGCATGGGAATTGGGGTTACTTTACATCAAAATAAAGCAATAGGGACAACTTATAAATTGCCGACATTGTCGCTTTCTAATTCTGTGAAATATTTAAGCGTTTTAACTTTGAGCTCCATCGTGGAGCCTGAGTCACACGCGATAATTGCTTTTGGGTGAAGTTGCAATGCAGAAACAGTCCATAGGTGGTTTACGCTACCTTCAACAGCCGCTTCAACAGCTAATGCTTTATTATTACCGGTTACCAGAATTAATATTTCATGCGCATCTAATAATGTGCCAACGCCAATCGTTAATGCTAATTTTGGAACTTGGTTAACGTCATTATTGAAAAAACGCGAGTTAGCGATACGTGTATCAGGTGTTAATGTTTTGATGCGCGTGCGAGAAGCCAGTGAAGAGGCGGGTTCGTTAAATGCGATATGGCCATCTATGCCGATACCGCCCATAAACAGGTTGATTTTACCGTAACTCTTAATTTTTTCTTCGTAACGTAAACATTCCGCTTCTAAATCATCAGCAAGGCCGTTAAGTAAGTTAATATTTTGCGGTTGAATATCAATGTGATTGAAGAAGTTATTATGCATAAAACTGTAATAGCTTTCAGGATGTGAGGGTTTGATACCTACATACTCGTCCATATTAAATGTAACTACATTTTCAAAGCTGACTTCACCTGCTTGATGAAGTTCAATTAAACGCTTGTAAGTTGCCAGTGGTGTCCCACCCGTTGGTAAGCCAAGAACAAATGGGCGCTCTGCTGTCGGAGCAAATTTATTGATTGCGTCTACAATATAACGAGCAGACCAAAGGCCAACATCAGTAGCATTATTAAGAGGTATTAAGCGCATGTTTTTCTCCAATTTCTGTTGAACAGTAGTGTTAATGCGTAGTGTAAATTAAGTTTTTCCGATATGCCAAACAAACGGCAAAAACAAGTGCCTTAAAGGTGACGGCGATCACAAAACGATCTTGTTTCGTTTGCGCCTGGCAATAAAATCTTTAGAGTCCACTACAAGATTTGTAGGATTTGTACCCTGTTTACAGCACAAAGATGCATTTCAATAGAGTATAAACCATAGATAATAAGCGGCGCGAAATAATAGATTTTACATAATATTAGGAGAGATAGTTGTGAACATTCTTGGGTATTTTCAAAAAGTAGGTAGAGCCTTAATGGTTCCAGTCGCAGTGCTTCCAGCAGCTGCAATTTTAATGGGTATAGGTTACTGGATCGATCCAGCCGGCTGGGGTGGTGATTCCGCTTTAGCTGCATTTTTAATCAAAGCGGGAGCGGCTGTTATTGACAATATGTCAGTGTTATTTGCAGTTGGTGTTGCTTACGGTATGTCTAAAGATAAAGATGGCGCGGCTGCGCTTTCTGGTTTAGTCGGGTTCTTGGTTGTGACTACGCTACTTTCCCCTGCTGCGGTTGCGCAAATTCAAAGCATCCCGCTTTCAGAAGTGCCATTCGCATTTAATAAGATCAATAACCAATTTGTAGGTATCTTAGTGGGTATTATCTCTGCTGAGCTTTACAATCGTTTTTCAGGTGTTGAACTACATAGCGCATTAGCGTTCTTCTCAGGACGTCGTTTAGTACCGATTGTAGTCTCAGTTGTAATGATTGGTCTTGCATTCGTACTGATGGCTATCTGGCCAATGATCTTCTCTAGTTTACAAACGTTTGGTGAAACAATTGCTGGTCTTGGTGATGTTGGTGCGGGTCTCTACGCATTCTTTAACCGTTTATTAATCCCTGTTGGTCTTCACCATGCATTAAACTCAGTATTCTGGTTTGACGTTGCTGGTATTAACGATATCCCTAACTTCCTAAGTGGCCAGTCTGGTATTGATGCTGGTACTGCAATCATAGGTAAAACGGGTATGTATCAAGCGGGTTTCTTCCCTATCATGATGTTTGGCCTTCCCGGTGCTGCATTTGCTATCTACACTGCAGCTAAACCTGAAAATAAAGAAAAAGTTGCTTCTATAATGCTAGCGGCTTCTCTATCTTCTTTCTTCACCGGTGTAACAGAGCCTCTTGAATTCTCATTCATGTTTGCAGCGCCACTGCTTTATGTAATCCATGCATTACTAGCGGGTGTATCAGTATTCTTTGCTGCATCAATGGAGTGGATGGCTGGTTTCGGTTTCTCAGCAGGTCTTGTGGATATGGTCTTGTCTTCGCAAAATCCTCTTGCTGTTAAATGGTACATGCTTATCGTTCAAGGTGTCGTATTCTTCGCAATCTATTACTTTATCTTCCTTGCTGTTATTCGAGGTATGGATCTTAAAACGCCTGGTCGTGAAGAAGCAGATGTTGATGCTCCAAAAGTAAATGCTGCTGAAGATGCTGGTGAATTAGCAACTCAGTATGTTACAGCCCTTGGCGGAATCGATAACCTAGAGGTTATTGATGCTTGTATCACCCGTTTACGTTTAACACTTAAAGATCGTAGTGTCGTCAATGAAGCTGAACTTAAAGGTTTAGGGGCAATGGGCGTTGTTAAGCTAGGCGAAAATAACTTACAAGTTATCATCGGCCCTCAAGCAGAAAGTATTGCGAACCGTATGAAAACTGTTAAGTAATATGGCAGTATTCCCACGCTGAGCGCGAGGAACTATGGTTGTTTACTAAGGCACTCTTCGGAGTGCCTTTTTTATATCTGTATGAAATAGTGGTGAATAGGCTCATCTGTAAGAGATCGGCTATTCTTATGTGAGTAATCTGCGTTTTATCTGTTGGTGATAACTGGTAATAAAACATGCTCGAGTTCTAATTTGTTGATTTGTATGGTTTGTTTTGGTGTTGGGGTGTTATCTTTACATTCATAAAATTAAAAGTAAAAGAAATAAGGCTTAAATTTTCAATCTGGATTTATACTTGTTCACAAGTTAAGGAATGCAGCGTTGTTACGGAAAACAACGAGTTAAGGAGCTTTAGATAAAGCAAGTGGAATAAAAGGACACCTTCAGGAAGAGGGCTGCAATAGCATAAATTGCGACAGGGAGTTAGGAATTCCAAAAGGATTGGGAAAGGGATATAAGCTAGGAGCTGTTATTAGGAAACCTTTAGGAAGAAAGGTA
>NZ_CEZLMY010000031.1:8795-20842 GCF_983033635.1 Psychromonas sp.
TAACAATAGATTCGATTGTTAAAATGGATTTAAGGAATTCCAAAAGGATTGGAAAAGGGATAGAAGCTAGGAGCTGTTATTAGGAAGCCTTTAGGAAGAAAGGTATAACAATAGATTCGATTGTTAAAATGGATTTAAGGAATTCCAAAAGGATTGGAAAGGAAATGCGCGGAGCGTTAAAGGATACCTTCAGGATAGAAGCGGTTTCAATAGTATTTGATAATACGGAGAAAGGGACAAGCTAAAGGATTAGAAAAAGGAAAAAGCTTAGATTAGCTATTGTCACGGAACCACAAGGGTGTGGAAATTCTCAACGGAATGAATATTAAGACTATAAAAGGGTGAACGCATTAATTGTGTTCACCCTTTTTCATTTATGCTCGAAAATTTTGTTTTACATCAATACCCGACTGCTTTGCTGGGTTATAGTGTTTTTTTGATAAATTAACTAGGAACAAAAATGAGTGAATCAATCCATGGTCATCAAGTAATGGAAATGATGGCCGCGAGTGCAAAAACTTACAGCAAGTCAGCCTTAAAAGCAGAGATAGCCACTAAATTTGGTGAAGATGCGCATTTTCATACTTGTATGCATAGTGATTTGACGGCGGATGCTTTGATCGAGTTTCTTACTTCAAAAGGTAAGTTTGTTGAATCGGAAGAGGGGATTCATATGCCTGAAGATCATCTTTGTTAAGAGTTACTATTAGTGACGCCCTATTTTCAGCCTAGTTGCTCATATTTACCTAGGCTGAACTTCCTTAAGATGTTTAATTGCAGTTCTCCTCGAATTGGTTTGCTCGAGGAGCTTGCTTTGGCTATATTTGCTGCATAAAAATCAGCCTAAACGCTCTTTTATCTGCCAAAGTTTAAATACACCAAAAATAAAAATTTGCATCGCTTCAGATTTAGTTAGTTTAAGTTTTTCTGCAAATGCACCGTAAATAACCAATAATTGGATAAGGTGCATAAAACAGATAAATCCCAGTAACAGGTAAAATACGATGGCCACTTGTCCTGGAAAGGGGGAAAACAGATTGCTTAGTAATAGTCCCCAAATAATGATCATTAGAAACTTAGCAAAGGTAATAAAATAGTTCATTATTCCTCCCGCAAATACAGTTGATAAGCCACTTGTCCTGTAGTTTTTTCTTTTAATAGTTGCCAGCTTCTTGGCAATTCAAGATCAGATAATTGCACTTCCATCTCGATATAAATTAATGCGTGTGCTGCTAAATAACAGTTTTCTTCTAACGCTGCGCAACAGGGTTGCACTAAACCTTTATTAAAAGGAGGATCGACAAAAACAATATCGAATTGTTGTTGCGCTATTTGCTTTAAATAGTTGATAGAGTCGGTTTCAACAACGATTGCATTATCTACTTTTAAGGTTTTTAAGTTTTCACGTAACTGTTGGGCAACATGTTTGTCGCGTTCTAGTAATGTTGCATTTTTTGCAAAACGCGATAGGGCTTCAAAGGCTAAACTGCCACTTCCACTAAAACAATCTAAGCAATTTGCATCACGAACATCGTGCATTAACCAGTTAAATAGTGTCTCTTTGATACGATCCGTTGTTGGTCGTAAACCTTCTTTATCTCTAACTGGCAATTTCTTACCGCGCCATTTTCCTGATATTAAGCGAATAAACCCGTCTTTGATCGATTTTCTGCTTTTTTCGTGAGATTTAACTTGCTGATTTCTACCCATATAATTTTTAGTCCGGCGATAAGATGGTAATATACTGCGATAAAGGATGCCGCTATTTTAGCAGGTCAAATTGGTTGTGAGTAAGGTTTTTAATTAATGGCAAAGAAGAAAGGTCTATTTTCCTGGTTTGGGAAAAAATCAAAACAAGAAACTGCGCAAGATGAAAATGTCGAAGCTGAAAAGCTAGCTGCTGAAAATTTAGCTGCTGAAAAGCTTCCTGCTGAAAAGCTTCCTGCTGAAAAGCTCGCTGCTGAAAAGCTCGCTGCTGAAAAGCTTACTGCTGAAAAGCTTGCTGCTGAAAAGCTAGCCGCTGAAAAGCTAGCCGCTGAAAAGCTAGCCGCTGAAAAGCTTGCTGCTGAAAAGCTTGCTGCTGAAAAGCTTGCTGCTGAAGAGCTTGCCGCTGAAAAGCTTGCTGCTGAAAAGCTTGCTGCTGAAGAGCTTGCCGCTGAAGAGCTTGCCGCTGAAGAGCTTGCCGCTGAAGAGTTGGCTACTGAAAAGCTACAAGCTGAGAAGTTACAATCTGAGAAGTTACGAGCTAAAAAAGAAGAAAAAACATTAGGTTTCTTTGCTCGCTTCAAACAAAGCCTAACTAAAACTCGTTTAAGTATTGGTAGTGGTTTATTCTCTTTATTTAAAGGGAAACAAATTGATGATGATCTTTTTGAAGAGTTAGAAGAGCAATTAATTGTTGCTGATATTGGTGTTGATACAACCTTAAAAATAATTGATAACCTAACTGAACATGCAGATCGTAAACAGCTTAAAGATGCAGAAGCTTTATATAGTTTATTGAAAACCGATCTTTCGGAAATTTTGAATAAAGTGGAGCAACCTTTATCTATTGATGAAAGCAAATCTCCATACGTTATTTTAATGGTTGGTGTTAACGGTGTTGGTAAAACAACCACCATAGGTAAATTAGCCAAAAAGTACCAACAGCAAGGTAAGTCTGTGATGTTAGCTGCAGGAGATACTTTCCGCGCAGCTGCTGTCGAGCAGTTACAAGTATGGGGGGAGCGTAATGATATCCCTGTTATTGCACAGCAGACAGGTGCTGACAGTGCATCTGTTTTATTTGATGCAATGGATGCAGCTAAAGCGCGTGGCGTTGATATTTTGATTGCAGATACTGCCGGACGCCTGCAGAACAAAGATCATTTAATGGATGAGTTAAGCAAAGTGGTGCGTATTATGCGCAAAAAAGATGCCAGTGCACCACACGAAATCATGCTTACTCTTGATGCCGGTACTGGGCAAAATGCCATTAGCCAAGTACAGTTATTTGATCAAGCAGTTGGTATAACTGGGATTACACTAACTAAATTGGATGGGACAGCAAAAGGTGGAATTATTTTCTCGATTGCTGATAAATTTAAATTACCAATTCGTTATATAGGAACAGGTGAAGGCATTGATGATTTGCGAGAATTTAATGCCAAGGAGTTTATTGAAGCACTTTTCTCGAGAGAGGAAGATTCACAACAAGGTGAAAATGAATAATGATTTTATTTGAAGAGGTCAGTAAAGTTTATGCTGGAAATTTCAGCGCATTAAAAGAGGTAGATTTTCACTTAAAACAAGGTGAAATGGCTTTTTTAACGGGCCACTCAGGCTCAGGTAAAAGTACGTTATTAAAATTAATTAGCTTGATGGAGCGACCAACAACGGGGCGAATTGTCTTAAATGGTAATGATATAAGCCATATTAAAGGTAATGATATTCCTTATATGCGTCGTCACATTGGCATGATCTTTCAAGATCACCGTTTATTAATGAATCGAACGGTATTAGAAAATGTTGGTTTGCCACTATTAATAGAAGGCTATAATCAATATGAAATTAAGCGCCGCAGTTTAGTCGCACTTGATAAAGTCGGGTTGTCAGGCAAAGAAGATTATGCGCCGATTCACCTCTCTGGTGGTGAGCAGCAGAGAGTTGGTATTGCACGTGCAATTATTAACCAGCCCCCATTATTACTGGCCGATGAACCAACGGGTAACCTTGACCCCAAATTATCATTAGAGATTTTAAGTTTATTTGAATCACTTAATGAATTTGGCATGTCAGTATTAATCGCTACCCATGATTTAGGCTTGATTGCAAAAATGCGCTATCGCACATTAACCCTTAAAGAGGGAATAATGATCAATGACGGACTAATGAGAGAACGCAATGGCTAAGCAAAAAGCAGACAAAAATGTATTATCGGGTTCACCACGTATTACCAAAGTTTCATTTTTTGGGCGTGTCGCATCAGTTTTTCAGCAACATTTTCAGCAGATTTTCACTAGTTTCTCTGAATTATGGAAAACACCCTTTGCAACCTTAATGACTATTTTGGTGCTGGGCGTTGCTTTATCATTACCAAGTGTTTTTCATGTGCTGTACAAGAATACTGAACGAGTAACTGATCAGTGGGATAAGGCTTCAGAAATCAGCTTGTTTTTGAAAAAAGATATTTCTGAGCAACGCATACAAGTATTGATAAACAAGTTAGGGCTATATGACGATATCGAGGCGGTTACTCATATTACCTCTCATCAAGCTCTGCAGGAGTTTAAAGAGATGTCAGGCTTTTCTAAGGCACTGAATTATCTTGATGAAAATCCATTGCCTGACGTATTAATCGTAGTTCCTGTCGCACAAGCGATGAATATAGCTGGCAGTAAATTGCTGGTTGCTAAGCTTAAAAGAGAGCAGGGGGTTGACCTAGTAAGGGTCGATATTGATTGGATTGAAAAACTGCAAGCCATTTTGTCTGTCGTGGTTGATATTGTAATTGCTATTGCGGTTTTATTATTGCTATCGGTATTACTGATTGTCAGTAATACCATTCGTTTAAATATATTAAACCAACGATCTGAAATTGAAGTGTTTAAATTAGTTGGTGCAACCAATAGCTTTATTCAACGTCCATTTTTATATGTCGGTGCTTGGTATGGTTTATTAGGTGGCCTTATTGCCTGGTTATTAACATTTGGCTTAGTGCAATGGTTACACTCAGGCGTAATTAGTTTAATGGGCTTGTATCAGGTAGAGTTTCAAATTTCGGTTATGAACCTGGAAGAGGTGGCGATTTTAATTGCAGTTGCGACATTCCTTGGTTTTATTGCATCATATATTTCAGTGAAACAATATCTGGTCAAGATCGAACCTAAATGATTTAGTATTTTCATAAAGTGTAAAAAAAAGAGATCTTACTTGATCTCTTTTTTTTTGCTTGTAATATGTGACGCATGTCTCAAAAATCATTGTATTGTATTTGAAAAGAGAAATATGCATAAAATTATTGATGTTAAGTTAACCTCTGTTTTTTCTCCAATTTGCCAAACGCTGATCCACGAGAATATGCCGCAGCATACAATTCAATCTAAAGATGAATGGTTGGATAATTGTACTGAGTTACTTATTATTCGTTTAGATGGGACTGTTATTGGTTATGGTACCTTTGATGTTATTGATGATATAAATGTCAGCATTAATTCGCTGCATTTTCGAAGTATCATAAAAGATCATATGTTAGGGGAATACTGGTTATCACGTCAGTTAAAACGCTATTTACGTAATAATAACTACCTTAATTTTTTGCTAGCCAGTTAATATTTTTATTGTTCTTTTTTTTATTTTGTACTATATAATAGCTCTTTGTTTTTAGACAAAAAGCACAGCAAGTTACGTTTCCATTTTACGTTTTTATCATTCATTCGAAATTAATAAGGTGAAACATGAGTAAAACAATAGATTCAATGAGTTTAGTTCCTCAAGGAAGTATTGGAGCCTATGTTCAATCTGTCAATCAGTTCTCTATGCTTAGTGCAGAAGAGGAGAAAGAGCTTGCGGAACGCTTATTTAATGATGGTGATTTAGACGCTGCGAAAAAATTGGTTATGTCGCATTTACGTTTTGTTGCATATGTAGCTAAAAGTTATGCGGGTTATGGTTTGCCACAAGCCGATTTAATCCAAGAAGGTAATATTGGTTTAATGAAAGCGGTTAAACGTTTTGATCCCTCTGTGGGGGTTCGTTTGGTTTCTTTTGCGGTGCATTGGATAAAAGCTGAAATTCATGAATATGTTATTCGTAACTGGCGTATGGTAAAAGTTGCGACAACTAAAGCACAACGTAAATTGTTTTTTAATCTTCGAAAAGCAAAGAAGCGTCTTGGTTGGTTTAGTCATGATGAAGTGGCAACGGTTGCTGAAAATTTAAATGTTAGCACCACAGATGTGCTGGAAATGGAATCCCGCTTAAATGGGCAAGATCAGTCCTTTGATTTAACTGCGGGTGATTCTGATGACGACGATAATTTTGCCCCTGTTCAATATCTTGAAGATAAAAGCGCAGATGTTGCGGTTACAGTGGAAGCTGAAAATTCGCAGTTACATCTGAAGACTAAACTTTATTCTGCATTATCTCAGCTTGATGAGCGAAGCCAAGATATTGTTAGCTCTCGTTGGTTAAGTGAGCCCAAGGCAACCTTGCAAGATTTAGCGTCGCGATATAACGTTTCAGCTGAGCGTGTTCGCCAACTAGAAGCGAATGCAATTAAAAAGCTTCAATCGAACATGGATTTAGCATAAAGAAAAAGGTGAGCCATAAGCTCACCTTTTTTGTTTCTCCTCTTTAATTCCTTATTTTTATTACAATTCGGTGTCTCATGCCTAAAATTGCTACGCTTGGTCCTAAAGAAACGTTTTCAGATTTGGCAACTCAGCAATACGTAAAAAGCCAAGAGATCCCTTTTGAGATTCAATATTTTACTAGCCTGTCTGATACATTTAAAGCGATTGGTAAAGAGTGTGAAATCGGTGTACTGCCGATTGAAAACTTGTCGGAAGGATATGTTCAAGTTGTATTAGATCATCTGCTCGATACCGATCTTGTGGTTATCTCTGAATTACTTTTACCGATTCAATTCTCTTTTGTTGGTTACTGCGATGATTTATCGCAATTGACTGATCTTTATGTGCAGTTTGTTGCACATGGACAATGCTCTGAATTTATTAACAGATTACAGAATATCAATGTACACAATACACAAAGTAATATTGAGTCGTTAGTACTTGCGCAGAAACAGGGGAAAGGGGCTGGAGCTATTATTCCTCAGCATGCTTTGACTCTGGCTGAAAAGGGCAGTTTAATTAAAAATAATGTCACTAATTATGAGAATAACCAAACTCGGTTTTTAGTGATCAGCAATCAAGCACAAGATCGCTTGCTTGATAAGCATTACAAAACTTCGTTAGTGGTAAAAAATGAAAATGATTGCCCTGGAGTATTGGGTAATATTATTAATGCGTTTGCTCTTCAGAAAGTAAATCTCACCTCGATTATGTCACGTCCAACTAAATCTCAACTTGGTAAATATCACTTCTTTATTGATATCGATGGACACCACTTAGATGCAAATGTTAAGCAGGCATTACAGCAAATAAAAAGCCAATATCCAGTAACGGTTATTGGCTCATATATTAAAGCACAGTGACTTATTTGCGACTCTTAGTATCTCGCAAATAAACAGCAGCTAGTGCAGGGAAACTGCTTATTTAGAGGTGGCATGAAGCACTTTTTAAGCGCTTCAATAAAAACTATCGTCTTACTAAATAAACACCCGCTTCAGTATGATGTGCCTGTTTGAAGGTGCAGCGGAAACTGATCAACTTTCGTTAAGGTGTCGTGCAAAACGTTTGTAAACATTTTCTATCACGTTATCGTCTCACTAAATAAACACCAGCTTCAGTATGATGTGCCTGTTTGAAGGTACCGCGGGAACTGATCAACTTTCGTTAAGGTGTAGTGCAAAACGTTTGTAAACGTTTTCTATCACTTTATCGTCTCACTAAATAAACACCCGCTTCAGTATGATGTGCCTGTTTTAAGGTGCAGCGGGAGCTGATCAACTTACGTTAAGGTATAGTGCAAAACGTTTATAAACGTTTTCCTGCCCTTTATCGTCTCACTAAATAAACACCAGCTTCAGTATGATGTGCCTGTTTGAAGGTGCCGCGGGAACTGATCAACTTTCGTTAAGGTGTAGTGCAAAACGTTTGTAAACGTTTTCTATCACTTTATCGTCTCACTAAATAAACACCCGCTTCTGTATGATGGGTATACGGGAACTGATCAAACAAAGCAAAACGTTTAACGAAATGTGTTTCATTAAACAGTTCAAGATTGTTATGTAAGGTATCTGGATTACAGCTGATATATAAAATATTGTCGTAATTTTGTACCATCTTCACCGTTTCATCATCAAGGCCCGAACGTGGTGGATCTACAAAAATAGTATTACACTGATAATCGCTTAAATTAATGCCTTCTAAACGGTTAAATTCACGTACACCATTAATAGCTTGGGTAAACTCTTCTGCTGACATACGAATAATTGTGACATTATCAATATTGTTTTTAGCGATATTAAACTGTGCAGAATGCACTGATGGTTTGGCTATTTCAGTGGCTAATACTTTATTGAAGTTTTTTGCTAATGCCAGTGAGAAGTTACCGTTACCACAGTAAAGCTCCAGCAGGTCTCCTTGGCTGTTGCGCGTACAGTCGATAGCCCATTCAAGCATCTTTACTGAGACGATAGCATTAGGCTGGGTAAAACTATTTTCAATTTGTTGATAAAACAGTTTGTTGCCGTCAACATCTAATTCTTCAACAACATAATCTTGATCTAGCAATACTTTCTGCTTTTTAGCGCGACCGATGAAATTGATATCAAACTGTTTCGATAACTCCGCTTTAATACGGTTTGCCTCTGCTAACCAGTTATCATCTAACTGCTTATGGTAAAGTAAACTAACAATAACTTGCCCGCTTAAGCTGGATAGAAAATCAACTTGGAATAATTTTCGGCGTAAAATATCGGCTGATTTTAAAAGATTTATTAGCTGTGGCATTAACGCATTAATCAGTGAGCTTGCTGGCGGAAATTGATCAACACGAATTTTTTGTTTAGTTTCCTTATCAAACATAATGTAATAAAGATCATCGCCGTCATGCCATACTCGAAACTCTGAGCGCATACGGTAATTTTGCTTAGGTGAATCAAAACATTCTAGCGCAGGCAGGTTAAATGTCGCAAATTGTTTGTTAAATTGCTCTTTTTTAGCATTTAACTGTTTTTCGTAATTATCTGGATCGACAAATTGCAGACTCATTTTAACCTCATTAGTGTAGTAATTGGGCTGAATTTTAAAGTAGCCTTAGCAACTTGACCAGATAAATTCATTTTATTTCCTATACAGGTTAAAATACTGTCTGTTTATAAATATTGGTGATTTAAGAATGGCTGCAAAACAGGTTTTAATTTTTGATTCTGGGGTAGGTGGTTTATCCGTTTTTCATGAAGTGATACAACAAACTGCCAATATCAATTGTTTTTATCTGTTTGATAATGAGTATTTTCCTTATGGAGAGTTAGATGATGATTTCTTAATTAATCATTTAACAGAATTACTGCTCTCTTTTGTAAAAAAACAAAATATTGATCTGATTATTATCGCCTGCAATTCAGCAAGCACGGTCGCATTACAGGCATTACGAGCCCACTTTTTGATTCCTGTTGTCGGGGTGGTACCTGCGATTAAACCTGCTGCGCAATTAACAAAAAATGGTGTGATAGGTTTATTAGCGACACCAGCTACGATAAAACGAAATTACACTACATTATTAATTAATGAATTTGCCGCAGATATCGAAGTATTAAAAATAGGTTCGACAGAGTTAGTTAAATTAGCTGAAGAAAAACTGCAAGGTTTAGAGGTTGATAAAAAGCGTTTACAAAAGGTGCTTGAGCCTTGGCTCGCGTTGCAGGAAAAGCCTGATACCTTAGTGTTAGGCTGTACCCATTTCCCATTATTAAAAAATGAAATCGCTAGCTGTTTTCAAAACAGGGTGCAATTGGTGGATTCAGGTAAAGCAATTGCAAACCGTGTTTACCAGCTGCTTGGAAGAGATAATAGAAGTCCATTTTCAAATCAGCACCGAGCTTATTACACGAAGGCTTATGAGATAGAGCTAAGTGAAAAATTAAAAGCGTTGCAGACCCGTTTTTTAGCTTACGGATTTAAATCGTTAGATTATTATGCGCATCTTTAATGGCAAAGAGATATATACCCAAACCATGTGAAGATGCATCTTCATGTGGTTTGGGTATAACAAGTAGACTGTTTTTATTTATTTCAGGCAAAAAAATAGGAGCCCTTAGGCTCCTATTTACTGTTTTATAATTTACTACCAATCTCTTTGAAGGTACGTTTGCAAGCCGTTCCATCTTCTTTGAATAGATGACAACGCTCTGCAGGGAATTTGAAGGCAAATTCCTGCTCAAGTGCTATCTCTGCAACATCAAAATAACGGATGATCAAATCACTTTCAATATCTTTTGCTTCTACGTAAATTTGTGTTTCATGACCGAGCTGCTCAAGTACTTGAATTTCACCTGTAAAGCAACCGTCTGCACTGCCGTCACCACACTGGGTTGAACATGACGTATCGACATGCTCTGGACGAATACCAACAGTAACGGCATCTCCAACTTTTAATGTGTCATGCTCAACTTGTACTGTTAATGGCGCTTTGTTTGCTAATTCAACAATAACGCCTTGGTCAGTTAATTCAAGCACTTTAGCTTTCACGAAGTTCATTTTAGGAGAGCCGATAAAGCCTGCAACAAAAAGGTTTTCCGGATTGTGGTATAACTCAAGCGGTGTACCTACTTGTGCAACTTTGCCGTTTTGCAATACGACGATTCGATCTGCCATCGTCATCGCTTCAACCTGATCGTGCGTTACATAAACCATGGTTGAATTAAGACGTTTGTGTAGTTTTGTAATCTCAATACGCATCTGTACACGTAACGATGCATCTAGATTTGAAAGAGGCTCATCAAATAGCAGTACTTTTGGTCGGTTAACCAAAGTACGACCGATAGCAACACGTTGTTGTTGGCCACCTGATAACTCTTTTGGTTTTTTATGTAATTGCGAACCCAATTGTAAAATTGATGATGCGTAATCAAGACGTTCTTGGATTTCCGCTTCTGGGGTTTTAGCTAAACGTAAACCAAAAGTCATATTGTCCTTTAGGTTTAAATGCGGATAAAGTGCATAAGATTGAAAAACCATGCTAATTGAACGCTGTGATGGAGGTGTATCGTTCACACGCGCTCCATCAATATAGAGATCACCTGATGTGATATCTTCTAAACCCGCAATCATGCGTAATAACGTTGTTTTACCACAACCTGATGGGCCAACAAATGCGATAAACTCGCCATCAATAATTTCTAGGTCAACATCTTTTTGTACAACAACATCACCAAATGCTTTAGTTATTTTTTTTAATACAACGCCTGCCATTAACTTTACCTTCTTAATTCTTGATGTTTGTCAGATTTTCTAGTCCATATGGATAAGAGAGTAATCTGAATCTGTATTTTTGCTTGGGGTATATTGTGCTAAGGCAAATGGTGAAACATCCTCCCCCAAGGGGCGTAGGGGGGGTTTTAGGGGGGCTGAGACTGGGCTTTTGAGAACCAGATCTCGTTATTAGTCATTAACGGTTCAATTTGTCATTAATGCTTTGATAAGTTGTTTATTAACATCCCGCATCCATTATTTTTACGTTAACGCTTGTAACTATTTGTTACCTATAGCAAAAAAAGCAAATCGACTGTGCTTTTCTGAAAGACAGCATGAATCCCCGCGCGCTGCGCAGAGACTCATGTTACTAGATGTCGTCAGATGTTGTCAGATGTTCAGTGTTTGTTGGTCAAAATAAAGCCAGCTATACATCGTTGTCTGCAAGCAAAAAAGTGTTGCAGAACTCACTCGCTGATATACCTGAACTGTCTTTCAATTCGCAGCCACCTGAAGCTTTTTTAATCTATCAGAGCCACTAGCTCTTCACTTAGTAGTAAGGCTTCGTTACGATCTTCTAACCCTAATTTCTGATAAACATTACGTATATGCGATTTGACGGTGGTGGGGGCAACTCCCATTGCCTTCGCTATCTGATGATTGCGATAACCAGAATGAATAAAGCCCAGTACCTGCCATTCTCGAGGCGTAAGTTGAATATTTTTAACTAACCTTGGTGCCCGTGAGTGAGATTGGATTTTGATAACAGAAGCTGAATCAAAGGGGTTTTTGGGAGGCTCATTTAAACTGATGCCTGATAATGACAGTAAGTAAGCTAATTTCTCTTTTACTGAATTAATTAAAGAGGGATCTTTTGCCAGTTCCTGATAAACAGGTTTTAAATTAACCGATTCTCGAACAAAACAGGTGTTTAGGCCGGTAAGCAGCGAGGACTCAACGGCTTGCGAC
>NZ_CEZLMY010000031.1:20852-31225 GCF_983033635.1 Psychromonas sp.
CTTTCAACACTGGTTAAAAGAATGAGGTTACGGTTGACCTCTATCTGTAATTGACATTGTTGTGCATCACTTATGTTTTTTTCTAATAATTTGTGTGCCGTTTGTAACTCCCCCAGCTGAATGAAAGCACGAACCCGGTTGCGGTTATGACATTGGTCAAAATGATTAAAGGCATTTTTTGGGCGTGGTCCGCTACTTAACCAGCGTTCAATGGCCGTTATATCTTTTGTTGCTCGCCAATATTTAATGCGCACATAATTAGCTGCTGCAATCCAGTCACTGTGGAAATTTTTATTGCGCAGTAATCTTTCGATCTCTTCAACTAATAGTGCTCCGCGTTGAAGGTCATTTTTTTCAAGGGCTATTTTTGCCTGCAAGGTATAGGTATATAACCGCCATTGCTCACCATAGGGGGAGACGACCTTTAGAGCCTGCTCACATAAGCGCTCTGCCAGCTCAAAGTCACCTTCCTGATAGGCTTGCTGCGCTTTAAAATGAAGCGGGAATGCGAACAAAGGCAGTTTTTGCAGATGATATTTATTAATTAAGCTGATCGCAGCATCTATATGCTTTTCTGCTTCTTTATGGTTACTTTGTGCATGTAATATTTCCCCTTGTTGATACAAGGCCCAAATCACACTTTGGTGCATATGCTGTCCGCCTGCCAGCTGTTTTACTTCTTGAAAATACTGATAAGCTAAAGGAAGGTTCCCCAGACAATGATAGGCTTCTCCGATAATTGCCTGTGCGACAATATTTACCCGAGTGTTGTTGTTCTCTACGGATAGTAACGTTATTTCAGCTTGCTTTAAGGCATCTTCTATTCTGCCGTTATTGATTGCAATTTGAGCATGAATAACGGCAAATTCACTCTTCAGTTGCTCTGATAAAGTAATATTTTTTTCAGCAAAGATTGTTTCTGCTTTTTTGAGCAGAGGTACAACTTTGTAACCCTGATGTCGGCTTTGTAGCATCCAGAGTTCTAACAGCACTAGTTGTGGATGTTCCCAAACCGCTTCTTTGATTATTGAAAAACACTCTTCCAGACTGGTTAACTGACCATCATCCAATATTTGCCAGCCTGCTACTTTCAATAAATCGATCAGTAGCTGCTCGTCTTGACTTTTTAAAGCGTGTGGCAGAGCCTCTTCAATATCTTTCCTTGCTAACCAAAGTCGTGCAATTTTTTCATGATCACACTTAATGTTAGGTGTGTGTTTACTTTTATGTATTAGAAAAGCTTTAAAAAAGGAATGGAAAGTGAACAACTCATGTTGATTATTGATGGGAACAATAAATGCACCTTGCTCCTGCAACATTTCAAGTTGTGCTTGACCATCGTCAATATTACACAGTTCATTGACAATATCGGCATCAACTTTATTAAGTGGTGCGATAGTTAATAATAATGTTTGCAATTTTTGACTTAATGGTGAAAACACCTCTTCTTCCAGGTAGTCCCACAGGTAAGCGTGATTACTTTTTCCTATTTGTTCCGCACACTCGTTAAAGCTTGCGGTGTCTTTACTTAAAATTGAAACAAGTTGTAACGCAGTCGGCCAGCCGTCGACATTTTTTCTTAGTGTTTGTTGCTTTGCCGGATCGCGAAAAAAAGTTGTGCATCCTGAGAAAAAATTGTCAGTTTCTAAATCTGTAAAAGCTAAGTCGGTCTCATTTATCTCAAAGAGTTGTTGCTTAATGCGTAAATTTGAAACAGGTAAAGGTGGTGTGGTTCTACTTGAGATCAGTACTTGCCACTGCGCAGGCATATGTTTAATAAAAAAGGCCATACCTTGATGGATAACCGGGTTTTTGATGTGATGGTAATCATCTAAGACAATGCAAATAGGAACATTAAACTCAGATAGCTCATTAATAAATAAAGAAAATAGGTTGATCAAATCAGGGTATTGGCTCTGTTTTACCGCCTCTAAAGAGGCCGGGCAAGAAATAGCTTCAATCTGCTTAATAGCATGAATAAAATAGTTACAAAACTGACTGACGTTATCGTCAAAACGATCAATCGTAAACCATGCTAAATTCCTTTTGTCTTTTGCCCAGTCGGCAATTGCGGTACTTTTGCCATAACCAGCAGGTGCGCAAATTAATCCTAATTTACAGTCTGCGAAATTTTGAAATAAACGTTCGCGAACGATGCCATTTTTGAGTGGTGCTGGCACCGCTAATTTTGATTTGATAATCATACTAAACCTTAAATAAAAGAAGTAGCCAATACCATTTGCTATTTCAGCTGGATACTTGTTTCTTACTTTGCGCTTACCTGCTAGAACCGCGAAATTTTGACTGCTCCGCATTTTATCACCTCCGCCCCCTTGCTAGGTGCGGCATTAAATGAGTGACTTTAAACTTAACCGCATGAATTTACAGGTTATTCATGGTGAGCCAGGGCATTTTAACTTTTAATTGAGCAATAATATAGGTGTTACTTATAAATAGGCTACGCCTGTTAATATATTTGGCATAAATACCCGCCCCTGTCATTGGGTACAAAATGCAACAAAAAGTGCGGCTTTGCAACAGGATATAGGGGGTTTTGTCAGTAAATTAGTGCGTCAGGTAACATTCTTAATAAGAAATAGGGATACTTGAGGGGGGCGTAGAAAAAAGGAGGGTGACGATTTTTGGAGCACATACTATATTTTGCCTCGTTTTTAAGGTTAATAAATAAACCACTTGAAAAACGAAGTTGAGAAGTTGAAGTAAAACAAAACTAAAAACTACTATTTATTTTAAAGGAATATTTATGAAAAAAGTATTAGGTACATTAGCTGTTTCAGTACTAGTTGCATTAGGCAGCGTAAACATTGCTCATGCGAAAATGGACGAAGGCCAAATCACTATCTGGATTAATGGTGATAAAGGTTATGACGGTTTAGCCGAAGTTGGCAAAAAGTTTGAAGCAGATACTGGTGTAAAAGTGACTGTTGCTCATCCTGATAAACTTGAAGAAAAATACGGACAAGTTGCAGCAACTGGCGCAGGTCCTGATATTGTTTTTTGGGCGCATGACCGTTTTGGCGGCTGGGCTAAAGCTGGTTTATTAACTGAAGTTAAACCAAGTACAGAACTAAAAGCTAAAATGGCTGATTTCACTTGGGATGCTGTTACTTACAATGGTAAATACATCGGTTACCCAATCGCTGTTGAAGCTCTTTCTTTAATCTACAACAAAGATTTACTGCCTAACCCACCAAAATCGTGGGAAGAAATTAGCGAAATTGATAAAAAACTTAAAAAAGACGGCAAATCTGCAATCATGTGGAACTTAAAAGAACCGTTCTTCACATGGCCTCTAATCGCTGCTGATGGCGGTTATGCGTTTAAATTTAACAACGGTAGTTACGATGTTAAAGATACTGGTGTAAATAACGCAGGTTCAAAAGGTGCGTTACAGTTCCTTCTTGATATGATTGAGCGTAAAGAGATCAGTGCTGATGTTGATTACTCAATTGCTGAGTCTGCATTCAATACTGGTAAAACAGCAATGACTATTAACGGTCCTTGGTCTTGGGGCAATATCGATAAAAGTGGTATCAATTACGGTGTTACAGTACTACCAACATTTAAAGGTAAATCAGCTAAACCATTCGTTGGTGTATTAACTGCCGGTATTAACATCTCAAGTCCAAACCAGGAACTTGCAAAAGAGTTCATTGAAAACTACCTGTTAACTGATGCTGGTTTAGAGCTAGTAAACAATGACAAACCACTTGGTGCTGTTGCGTTAAACTCTTTCCAAGCTAAGTTAGACGCTGATCCTCGTATTGCTGCAACAATGCAGAATGCACAAACGGGTGAACTAATGCCTAACATTCCAGAAATGTCTAAGTTCTGGTATGCAGAAGGCGCTGCAATTAACAATGCAGTACAAGGTCGTCAAACTGTTGTTGAAGCACTTGATGCAGCTGCAGCACGTATTGTTAAATAATAAAAAGTAAGTAGAAAGGGGCTCTTAGGATAATACAACTTAAGAGCCTTTATTGATCGGGTTTTACCACTGAGGAATTTATGGAACTATCTATTAAATCGGAAAATGCACAATCTTCTAGTGCGAATTGGATAAAGTGGGGTTTGTTAACACTTATTTCATTAGTAGCGGGTTATGCAGTTGTTTTAATGTATGCGCAAAACGAAATTGCGTTTGCACTGGTAACCTTAGTTTTGGTCTCCTCGGGTGTGGTTATTTTTGCGCGTAAAGATACTTATTCTCATCGCTATATTTACCCTGGTATGGCAGCCATGGTTTTGTTTATTATTTTCCCGCTTATGTACACAGTTGGTATCGCTTTTACCAATTACAGTGGCGCGAATCAGTTAACATTTGAGCGTGTTCAGTCTCAATTTTTAGCACAAACATATGAAAAGCCAGGAACAGATTATCAGTTTGAAGTTTACCAGTTAGATAATAATAAAATTCAACTTCACCTTAGTCAAGATGCTCAAGAATTTGTTACTGCACCGATAACGTTAGAACAAAAAAATAAGAATATTGCTCTAACACCATTAACAACTGAGAAACAGGGCGAACTAGCTAAAATACGCTTCCTTGTTAAAAACCGCGGGGCGTTAAAGGAATTATCACTTAACACTGAGTCTGGTCAAGTGTTAACTATGGGTGGTTTACGTAAGTTTTCAGAAGTAATTTCTCTCTATAAACTGCAAGAAGATCAAGCAACGTTAGTAAATCTTCTTGATAATACAGTAATGAAACCAAATTTTGAGATTGGTAATTACCAGGTCGTTGATGAAAATGGTGCATTTACGACTGGAAAAGTGATGACGCCGGGCTTTGTGGTTAATACTGGTTGGACAAACTTCTTGCGTATCTTTTTAGATAAAGGTATTAGGGGACCATTTCTGCAGATCTTTATCTGGACAGTGGTTTTTGCCGGTGGTTCGGTATTACTTACATTAGCTGTTGGTCTGGTTTTAGCAACTGTAGTGCAATGGGAAGAGTTAAAAGGTAAAGCGGTTTACCGTATGTTACTTATTTTACCTTATGCTGTACCAGCCTTTATTTCGATATTGATATTTAAAGGTTTGTTTAACCAAAGCTTTGGTGAAATTAATGAACTATTAAATTCGATCTTTAATGTCAAGCTGATGTGGTTTACTGAACCATACTTGGCTAAAACGATGATCTTAATCGTTAATACCTGGCTTGGTTATCCATATGTTATGATTTTATGTATGGGTTTATTAAAATCAATTCCAAGCGATCTATATGAAGCATCTGCAATTGATGGTGCAGGTCCGCTGGATAATTTCTTCAAGATTACTTTCCCATTAATCATTAAACCATTAGCGCCACTGTTAATCGCCAGCTTTGCGTTTAACTTCAATAACTTTGTATTGATTCAGTTATTAACTAACGGTACACCTGATATTATTGGCTCATCAACGCCTGCTGGACATACAGATCTATTGGTTAGTTATACCTACCGAATCGCTTTCGAAGGCGGTGGTGGCCAAGACTTTGGCTTGGCAAGTGCAATTGCAACATTAATCTTCTTGATGGTTGGTGCACTCGCGTTTATTAACCTACGTGTTTCAAAAAGACAACAAGCTTAAGGAATAATATCATGCCAGTTGTTAAATCTAAAAATGAAAAAAAACGTGTTTGGTTCGCCCATGCTTTTTTACTGCTGTTCTGCGCAACAATCTTATTTCCATTATTAATGGTTATTGCAATCTCGTTCCGCGAGGGTAACTTTGCTGCAGGATCTTTGATTCCCGATAACCCAACGTTAGATCATTGGAGACTTGCTTTAGGGTTTGTGGTTAATAATGCAGATGGTTCGGTTACACACCCTCCATTCCCGGTATTGTCTTGGTTGTGGAACTCTGTAAAGGTAGCTGGAATTACCTCTATCCTTGTAGTTGCATTATCAACGACTTCTGCTTACGCTTTTGCACGAATGAAATTTGCAGGTAAAAAAGTGATATTAGAGGGGATGTTGATATTTCAAATGTTCCCTGCCGTACTTGCATTGGTTGCGTTATATGCTCTATTTGACAAAGTGGGGGATTATATTCCATTCCTTGGCTTAAATACGCACGGTGGTTTAATCTTTGCTTATTTAGGTGGTATTGCACTGCACGTTTGGACAATCAAAGGTTATTTTGAAACTATTGATATATCGCTGGAAGAGGCCGCATCATTAGATGGAGCGACGCCTTGGCAGGCATTTAGATTGGTTCTTTTACCTCTTTCAGTGCCAATTTTGGCTGTGGTATTTATCCTCTCATTCGTTGGTGCGGTTACTGAAGTGCCAGTAGCGTCTCTATTGTTAGTGGATGTTCCTGTTGATAAATACACCCTGGCGGTAGGTATGCAACAGTACCTTCACCCGCAAAATTACCTATGGGGCGATTTTGCCGCTGCAGCTGTATTATCTGCAATGCCGATTACGATTGTGTTTATGCTTGCACAGAAGTGGTTAGTAGGCGGTTTAACAGCCGGTGGTAATAAAGGCTAATTTTAATTGGTCATTAAGTTATAAAAAAACAGCTCCTTCGGGGGCTGTTTTTGTATCTACCCAAGCCACTTTAAGATGCAGGAATCAGCAAGCCGATAAATGATGCGATTCTAGTCATTCTAAATCAATGCGTTCTAACAACGAAGATCATCGTTTATCGCGATCTCCTTCGGGAGTTTCGCCAGAAAGCTAACTATCCAACCATCACTGTTCTAGCGTGGCTAGTGTTTAAAGATCATATTCAATCTTGTTGATATACCAAGTCACTAAACCGTTAGGGGTTTTTACCTGCGCTTCCTGATCCACTTCTAGTTTCAGTAATGCTCGTGCCATCGGGCTGTCAATCGACACATAATCTTTACGTTGTACAAGTTCTCCGCGCTGGTAAATCTCATCTGCACCGACAATTTTAAAACGTTTTATTTCACCCTGATCATTTTCAATCGTTACCCAAGCACCAAAGAACACTTTGCCCGCTTGTTGTGGGGAAGGAGTAACGACTGTCACTTGCTCGATACGCTTTCCTAAAAATCGGATACGCGAGTCTATCTGCCGCAGAATACGTTTATTTTCTTTGTAATCCGCATTTTCGGAACGATCGCCAAGGCTGGCCGCCCAAGTGACTTTCTCAGTTATTTCAGGGCGATACTCTCGCCACAGATAATCTAATTCTTGTTGTAATTTTTTAAACCCTTCTGGGGTGATTAAATTTGTTCGCAATGTATAAACCATCAGAAAAAAGAAACAGAAGCCTATTTATAATGATTCATCACCTCTTTTCAAGTGTCTATTTACATTAGCGAGTGACAGAGTTAAAAAAAAGGCTGCAACCTCTTTTATAAAAAAGAATAAAGCTCTGTTGATGGATGTTTCTGAGAGTTAATCTACCCCTCTAATTTACAATATCCGTATATTACAAGGAGAGTCGGATTAGATTAATTGCAATGCATCAGTAAAGTTTAAATTATGCGCTTCTGCGACCTCTTTTAAGGTCACTTTTCCTGTGCAGATATTTAAGCCTTTTAGTAGGTGTTTATCTGCAAGTAACGCTTGTCTGTAACCAAGATCTGCAAGTTTAGTAACATAAGGCAAAGTGGCATGATTTAGCGCTTGGGTGGCTGTGCGTGCAACTGCGCTGGGCATATTTGCGACACAGTAATGTACGATACCATCAAGGATATAGGTTGGATCTTGATGTGTTGTGGCATGTGATGTTTCAAAACAGCCACCCTGATCAATCGCCACATCAATCACAGCACTGCCTTTTTTCATCTGTTTAATTAATTCGTGTGTTACTAATTTGGGCGCTGTCGCGCCGGGTATTAAAACAGCGCCAATCACTAAATCCGCATCTAATACATAACGTTTTAGGCTTTCGCTGCTGGAATAAACTGAATTGACCCGACCTGAAAACTGCACATCGATACGGCGTAACGTGTCGGTGTTGTTATCTAAAATAACCACGTTTGCACCTAATCCTACTGCTATTTGTGCTGCATTGCGGCCTACAATTCCTCCCCCTAAAATAACGACATTCGCAGGGGCAACACCGGGTACGCCCGCTAATAACAGACCCGAACCGCCACTGGACTTTTGCAGCGCGGCTGCACCGACTTGAATAGACATTCTACCTGCCACTTCGGACATTGGCATTAATAAAGGTAAGCGCCCGAAATCATCTGTGACTGTTTCATAAGCGATACATATTGCGCCACTGTTAATAAGGGCTTGGGTTTGTTTTAAATCAGGAGCAAGGTGTAAATAGGTAAACAGAATTTGCCCGGGACGCAGCATCCTGCATTCACTTGCTTGCGGCTCTTTAACCTTAACTATCATCTCTGTTTGCTCAAAAACCGCCTGCGCATCTGCTAATATTTGAGCGCCAACATCTATGTAATCTTGATCTTCAAAACCTATCCCAGCACCTGCATTTTTTTCGACAAACAGCTTATGGCCGCGTGTTATTAATTCGGCCACACTAGAAGGGATTAAACCAACACGGTATTCATTATTTTTTATCTCTTTAGGAACACCAATTTGCATATAAACTCCGATTGATTTGCAAGAGGGAAGATCATAATTGGGTTTGCTAAAAGAGTAGGAGTCAGTTAAAAAACAGTCAAAAAATGAAGGTCTGAAAAGTTATCTGTTGCACAGAATCAGGTAAATAAAAAAGCGTGCTTGCAAGAGGCTTTGTTCTAAGCACCTTAATTTATCTATTGAGTCTCAGCTTCTAACTCCGTTAAGGTAATTAACGCTTGTTCATTGGAGTTGCCGCAAATCCATTCACACGCTTTGAAATCAAAACAAACTTTGGGGCGTTGCGCTTTTCCGAATAGTTTACACAAGTTATTTTCGTCCAGCTGTTTACAGCGTTGTCCTGCCGGTTTGCCATTGGGATGGAGTAGAAAATGGCTACTAATACTGGGGGCGATACAACATGCACCACAACCTAAACGACATTCCATAACTTAGCCTTTAATAAATAAAAAGATAAACAGCCCCTAGTATACGGTTTTTTATGTGATCTACGGCAATTAATTATAAGCCGCTAAACTGTTCTGAAAACGGCTCTTTGATCGGGGTGCCTTAGCTATCACAACTATTTATTTGTTTTGCATCATTTGTCAGCTTAAAGGTGTTCCTGCCTTGTGAGTTAGCGCATTAATATATTTCCAATCTCAGCTGATCTCTTCTTCGATATCATAAACAAAGCAAGTTTAACAACGCCTCACTTTGGTGCAAACAGTCTGTTTATAAGCACCATATTTGAGCTGTAAAAAACAGTTTACTTTGCTTTTGTTTTGTCATTACCCTTTAAATACAGTTAGTTGCGCGGTTGGCACGAGCCGTGCAATGTGACAGTAGGATCGCTACTTAAAGCGTTTTTTTAATAATTAAGGGATTTAATCATGAGTATGAAATTAAAATTAGTAACTTCTGCAGTTGTTGCTGCTATCGCATTCACTTCTACTTCAACTTCGGCTGCTAGCTTAGAAGGCTTTTCTGCCAATATCGGCGTCACATCCGACTATTTGTGGCGCGGTATTAGCCAAACTGACGGCAAACCAGCTGTTTCTGGCGGATTAGATTATGAAATGGCTAACGGTTTATATCTTGGTACCTGGGTTTCTAACGTTGATTTTGGTGATGAGACAAGTTACGAGCTGGATGGTTATTTTGGTTTTGCAGGTGAAGTAAGCTCTATTAGTTATGACCTAGGTTATATCTATTATGCTTATCCAGATGGCGAAGATTTAGATTTTGGTGAACTATACGGTAGTTTATCATTAAGCTATTTCACATTAGGTCTAGCTGTATTAGCACACGCTGACGGTGCTGACTTTGCTGACAACAATTATTACTATGCAGAAGGAGCTTTCCCTGTGGCTGATGACCTGGAAATAGGTGTGCATGTCGGGACTTACACTTTTGATGCTGGCGACGATTATATTGATTACAATATTTATGCTGATTATAAAGGTGTGAATTTTATGTTATCGAAAACAGATCTTGATGATGACGATATGAAAGCGGTTGTCTCTTACGTCTGGAGCTTCTAAGCCCTATTTAAGATTCAATAAATTTTTTCAGGCCACGTAACTGTGGCTTTTTTGTGTGTTGTTACTTTCTTCGCGACGTTAAGTGGTTCTGTTTGAGCTGTTAACTGAGTTAATTTATCTCATCTGTAAATTAAATTAGCAGCATATTGCTATGCACAGCATGGGAGTGAGGAACAGATCTCCTAACACTAACACAAGCTTCCTAGAAGCCTTCCTCAGTGCTAACATTTATACCCATGATACCTCAAGGTGCTTTATCAGGACTCAGCTCGGAGAGCAGAATAAGGCACTGCATGAGGGCTTTTCGAGC
>NZ_CEZLMY010000032.1:0-8019 GCF_983033635.1 Psychromonas sp.
ATATATAAAAGGCGAATCAGAAATGGTTCGCTTTTTTTATTAGGTATTAATAAAATATTTTTCTAAAAGTCTCTTATGCTGCCTGTACAACCACAAAGATAACTTAGCTGTAGCGATTACAATCTGAACTGTACGACCAAAGAAACTCTACTGAGATCTGATCTATGTATATGGTGTTTACAGGATACCCCCCTATTTTCTCCGTTACACCAACAACGCTCGCAAACGGGAATTAGCGAGCGTGTTTTTTTACTAGCTGAGGCGATGTATGGACTCCACAACTCTAGCAACTAGCCTAGAGTTACTGTAACGATTAAGGGGACCATATTATAAGGTAGTACTCATCAAGTAGCAGTTAGAGCCCTGGCTTTAAAATGGATACGAATCGTTTATAGATGTTGGAAAGATAGCAAGCCATACAACAAAGTTCGGTATTTGAATGCACTGAAAGAACGAGGATCACCACTCGTAACAGGCTGAATAATTCTTAACTGATGACTCGGAGTTTCGGCGGTTCGCTAACCTTACCGAACTGAGAAATTGCACCTCTAATCTAATACCGATTTATCTCGGCGCACTGGGTGTCCAGATCTTATTAATATCCTTAATTTCTCCACATTTCCTCGATAATTACTACATGTTTTATTCATATAATCAGTTTAATGAAGATATTAAGCTGATTACGTCTGTTATGTTTGTACATTTTGTTATTAAAAGAGATTACAAAAAAGCGATAATCATCAATATTACTTGTTTTAGTTAATGTATATATGGAATTCTAATGAATAGAATAAAATGGTTTATCCCACTCTCTTTTAGTCTCATAACCATACTTTGGTTAGCCGCAGAGAATGTCAGTAACATTAGTTGGTCTTATTTTCCGATTAGGAATGTTGCCACACAATATAGTGGCATTTTAGCCATTTCGGCAATGAGCATAATTATGCTGTTAGCATTGCGTTTATCATCATTAGAAAAAATATTAAATGGCTTAGATAAATCTTACCGCTTACATAAATGGCTAGGCATCAGCAGTTTGGTAATAGCTATAGTTCATTGGTTTTGGGCTAAAGGCACAAAATATATGGTGGGCCTGGGGTGGTTAGACAAACCAACAAGAGCAGGGATGTTTGCTGATACTGATTTCTCGGTCATTGAAGGTATTTTTAGAAGTCAGCGACATTTTGCTGAATTTTTAGGTGAGTGGGGATTTTATCTACTGATTTTGCTGATTGTGATTTCACTGGCTAAGACAATTCGCTACCCGAAGTTTCTAAACACTCATAAATTAATGTCCCTGGTATATTTACTATTTGTATTTCACACCATCATATTAACTAAATTTTCATATTGGCATCAACCTATCGGCCTAGTAGTTGGCCTCTTAATTACTGCTGGTTCATGGGCTGCAATACTAAGCCTTTTCGGGAAAATCGGAGATAAAAACAAAGTACAAGGTAAGGTTGATAACTTTCACTTTTATGAAGGTAATCAAGTGCTTGACCTGACAATCGATACTGGTAAGCAATGGAAAGGTCATCAATCTGGACAGTTTGTTTTTTTGAAATTTAACGGCGAAGAGCCACACCCTTTCAGTATTGCATCAGTACAAAATAAGAATGGTTGTATCCGCTTTCAAATAAAAGCGATTGGTGATTTTACTAAAAGGCTTAAAAACAACCTTAATATCAATGACGCTGTTTTAATAGAGGGCCCTTACGGTTATTTTAATTTCAAATCAGATACGGAACATCAAATCTGGATCGCTGGTGGTATTGGAATCGCAGCTTTTACTGCACAAATGGAAGCATTGGCACAAGAGCCACAGTCTAGCGAAATTAATTTATTTTATTGCACTCAGTGTCCTGACGTTGAGTTTATTCAGTACATCAATGAACTGGCTGAACAAGCGAAGATTAATTTACATTTGTGGGATACAAATAAGCAGGGGTTTCTAACTGCAAAAGAGATTTACAAGTATGTTGTTAGTTGGAAAAATTCTGATGTTTGGTTTTGTGGTCCGAGTGATTTTTCAAAAAAATTGCAACAAGACTTTGGTCAACTAGGCCTGAACAAAAGTAAATTTCATTATGAGTTGTTTGAAATGCGTTGAACAAAAATTTCATTTATTATGCGACTAGCTTCAGTAGTTATTATTGAGGTTAGTCGTATTTATCAGAGGCTTGAACGATACAGTTTCTACCATTTTTCTTGGCTTTATAAAAAAAAGCGCGGAAAAAGCGCGGATGTCCAACAAGTCGATGAACAGAGACAAATTTAAAACTGCTGAGACCGAGTTAGATAGTCTTGTTTTTTTTGTGTTTTAAATCCGCTCGTTATCTAAAGCGTTATCTTGCAAGAGATGAGTAGCAGTACGAATGCGAATTTTAAATTATAGATTGTTAAAATGATCATATTCGGATTATCTGTGAAAAGAAAAATTCAAAATTTTGTTCAATTTTAAGGAGAATACATGAGACTTTTTTTAAGACTAGTAGGAATAGCATTTATGGTTGCAGTCATCGTAGGATGCTCATCAACTGCAAATAGAGAATCAGGAGGACCGGATAATTGTGCATCTCCAGATTTTAAAAGTGGCGCTACAACCCTCGGAATTTCCGAAGGACAATTGCAGGATGCTTTTGGCGAGCCAGGACAAGGCGCTCCTGATTTCGCCAAAATTGCTAAAAAATTAGGAATAACTGAGCAATCGCTTAAAAAAGCCTTGAAGATTGAGGGGGGGCTCTCACTCTGCCTTCCTCCTGGGAGCTATCGTCCTGAGGACTTGCACACTGTCACGATTAACTCCATTGAGTTTAAGATACCTTTTGAGATGTTTACATGGACTGAGTTACCCTCTGACGTCATCTACGATCGACAACCTGTGCAATCCTATACCAACTCGGATGGTGTCACACACTATTACGAAGCGGTCTATGTGGCAAGTGGGAACTTGAATTGGTATCAGGCGGCATATTTAGCACAGGATGCCGGAGGGTATTTGGCATCTAATACGAGCGAAGGTGAAAATACATTCGTCTTCAATTTAGTGTCAGATGAAAAATACTTCTGGTCATTCCCAAAAGAGGGTGAGCATTACGGAATTAGTATTGGTCCATTTTTAGGGGGATACCAACCTGAGGGTTCGCCTGAACCGGATGGTGGCTGGCGCTGGTTAAGTGGAGAGACTTGGTCTTACAGCAACTGGGCGGTAGACGAATATTGTGACAGCAGTCTCTCTCCTGATTGTGATAAGAGTCACTATACTCCAACCAGAGTTGATCAAGATCCAAGAATTAGTGACCAGCCCAACGATTCCGGTGACGGAGGCGGACAACCGATTATGGGATTTGGTGAATTGAACGGTCCGGTCGCGACATGGGGGGATTATATGGCATTTCTCGGCACATACGGCGGGGGAGGCGGACCTGGTTACGACGGTTGTTACGGATTTGTGATCGAATACAATAGCAACCCAAATTAAGAAAAAGTAAAGGCGCTGTTTCAAACGATAACACCGTTTTTAAGTGACACTATAAAGATAACTAATAAGGATAGGTCGTGTGAGCAGCGCGAACCACGACTTAATCCTATTGTTGGACAAGCCCGGGCGTTTATCTCTGCTGTTTATAGTAAATATTTAAAGCGGGGGACGAGGTGTTTAATCTCGTTGTCTGCGAATATTTTTCCCGGCCGAGTGTTATCACAATCGCACATGCCACCATCTGCAATTTATTGAATTAACACTGTTTTACTCTTTCATAGCCTCTCCTTTTCTAATTAATGCTCATTTCGCCACAATTCCCTTTGCTTGAGCACATCCTTGTTTTAGATCGTCTTGCCATTGATGATGAGACGCGTACCGATACGCAGTAAATACAGCTGCATTACACCCCTGCATTGCGGACAGAAAACACTTTTTTTCTGCTTTACCGGCATAGGTTGGAGCTTCACTTTAAGTATTAACTGCAGGCGTTTGAGTGTCTCTTTGGCATTACCATGCATAAAGCCATAGTTGCGTGCCCGTCGAAATCCCTTTGGTAATACATGTTGTAATACCCGCCATAAGAAATCGATAGCGGGCTCGGAGATGGTTTGGTACTGCTTACTTTTACTCTCCTTATAACGGAAGGTTACCTGCCCGTTTTCAAGGCTTAAGATGTTCTGCTCACTGATTACACTGCGGTATAGATAGCGAGCAAGATAGGTTAATACACCACCTCCCTTGCCGACAAATTCACAATCCGCATTCCAAGATGCAGGTGTTTTCGCGGGCAGGTAATAGCCGGCTTTACACATCAGTTCGATAAATTTACCGCGAAAGACTTTTGCTAAATTATCTGTGACGAACAGGTACTTCCCAACTTTACTAACCACAAGGTTTTGTGTTTATTCATTGCGCCGGCAGGCACCACAAAATGCACATGCGGATGAAACCTCAGCTCTCGTGAGTGCGTATGTAAAACTGCAATATAACCGGCATGCTCACCGAGTTTTTTATCCCGTTTAAAAAAGGAATCCAGCGTTTCTTTTGCTGCTTTAAGTAGAGTCTGATAGGCCCATTTTTGGTGGTGCCAGACAAAGGTGCGGAGCTGTGCAGGCAGAGTAAAACCGATCTACATGAACGAGATGGCTATCATTGTCGTTTTTGCGGTATACCAGTAATCCTCGCTGAAACGAGAAAGTATTTACATAACTTATATCCTGATGCAATACCTTGGGGAAATACAAACTCGAGTCAACATGCTGCTTTTCAGTGTTTATGGCTTCAATATGATCATGTTGTCCCACACTCCGCCGGCGGTGAAAATACACTTGATAATTTAATTATCACTTGTTCTGCATGTAACTATGGAAAAATGAATTATACAGTTGAAGAACTAGGTCTTTTAGATCCAAGAAATTTTGATCCTATCCAATCAAATTGGGATGGATTAGAGCGAATTAAAAGTGCCTAACTAATTGCTTAACCGGAGCCTGTAGCAGTTCCGGTAAATCTTGTGTAACGCTCGGTTTTGGGAGAAAGCGAGCGTAGATTTTTTAGATTAAATGGGATCTGGCAGACTGAACTGTCAGATAGAGTATAGGCGAGTACACATTAGCTAAAGTCACAAACTTTATTACCAATACACTCAGGTACAATAAGGCAGCATACGCTCCTAGTCACAAACTTAATTACAGTATTTTCTTAAAATTCATTTAAAAATCAATAAGCCTAGTCACAATCTTTATTACCAGTCATCAATAAGCAAAATGGCTCTTTTTTATTTTTTGTCGCCTTCTGCTTGTAACACTGATCTGTTTTTTCTGAACTGGCTTGGAGAACAACCGAAATATTTACGAAATCGATGACTGAAATTATACGGATCTTTATAACCCAAACGATGCGCTATCATAGTAACGCTCCAATCATTGTAATTGAGTAGATCGGCGGCTTTATCCATTCTCAGCTGGATAAGTTTTGCACGCGGAGACAGCTTATACAGGGATTTGCTGATGCGATTAAACTGCTCCTCGCTGAGATAGCAATTCTGTGCCATTGATTTCACCGTCCAGGCTAAATGCAGCTGACTTTCAACTTCATTAAATAAAGCCTGCACTCTTGTTACTGAGCCAGAAGATTGGCTTTCAAAACCAGTAAGTAACCGGCATACCTCACTTACTAATAAGTGGCGAAAGCCCGGCCGCCCCCCTATCTCATGGTGAATCAAATTCAGCAAAGACCAAATCTGCTCACAATAATGAAATGGAAGGATCTTTTGTCCAATATTTTCTACAAACTGCCATTTTGCAGTCGGGTTAGGTAAAAACCACGCCATTTTCCATTGCTTGTCTATTGGATTTATTTCAAAGCGATAAGGCGTGCGGGCTGGAAGTACCACCATAGTATACGGCTCAATCAATTCAACACGATCTGCGGTAGTAAGTATTCCTCCTCCCTTCAAGGTAAACAATATGGTATGCACCGTGATGCCATCTCTTTCTACGTGATAGCCATCTTTCAATTCCGCCATACCAGCCATGAAAATATCATCTTGTGCAAATTCAGGAATATTGGAATGACTTAAAAAACGTTCTTTGCATGATTGTGATAAAAATACATCATCAATCCATTCTGATTTAGGGCTCATTTTCTCAATGACGGATTTGCACAGGTTTTGTCTATTTTCGCACATGTTCATTTTTGGCCTGCCATTCTATAGTTCGGATCAACAATAAGGACTGCTTTATGACAATCAAAACTAACTTTAATCCACTCTGTAAATTAATGCAAAACCCTATGCTGCCTAAAGTTGTCAGGCTGGCATTTCCTGTCGCCATTCAAAGCGCACTGGTTGCAATATTGTCGCTGGCTGATCTGTTGATGGTCAGCGATTTTGGCAAGGAAGCAACTGCGTCTGTGGGAATTGCATCAAAATGGCATTTTGTCGCAATTATGATTATGGCCGGCTTATCTTCAGCTAATGGAGTGTTGGTCGCTCAATATTGGGGTAAAAACGACCGTCGCGCAGCTAAAACAATCACAGGATTAGCATTCTGGTTTGGCATTAAGCTCCTGATCCCTGTCACTTTAATTATCACGCTATTTTCAAGCAGTATTATGCTGCTGCAAACATCTGATTCAATGGTAATTGAACTCGGTGCAACTTACCTTTGGTACAGTTTTCCAGTGCTTTTACTGACTCATGTGATCATAGTGGCAGAGTCGAGTATGCGATCCAGTGGCGATGCCTTAACACCTTTGTTATTGGGCGCAATAACCATTGTTGTCAATATCGCGCTTAATTTCTGGTTGATCAAGGGCGGATTGGGTGTTCCTGCGATGGGAGTCGCAGGAGCTGCACTCGCCACGACTATTTCCCGGCTGCTGCAGGTGTGTTTAATGGCCTATTATCTGAAGCGCAAAAATCATTGGCTATTACATGAAAAAGCTTTGCAACAAACGCATTTACTGTGGGTTTCGTATAAAAAGATCGCGTTTCCTACTATCGGGAGTGCTGTTGTATGGGCGCTAGGCACGCTAGTTTACCAGATGATCTTCGGTCATATGGGCACAACCGAACTCGCCGTATTTAGCATGCTCGGTCCGTTTGAGTCGCTGTGTTACTCTATTTTCTTTGGTATTTCAGTCGCTTGTTCAGTATTGCTGGGGCAGTCATTAGGCCGTGATGAGTATGCTCAAGCACTTAACATAACGCAATTTTTTATTCGTGCGGTATTCGCCTGTGGTTTATTTGTCGGTCTGCTACTGCTATCAGGACGTGAATATATTTTAAGTTGGCTAAGTTTAACGGATGTCGAGTTGTACCCGTTAGCTTCACCTGCAATGATTATCATGAGTAGCGGGATCTGCATACGCATGCTTAATATGGTCATTATTAACGGTATTCTCAGATCTGGGGGAGATAACATTTTCTGCTTACGCATGGATTTTATAACTATGTGGCTGGTAGGCATTCCTCTTGTTGCCTATGGTGCATTTATTGGCGAATGGGATTTTCACTATGTGTATTTAATGATGATTGCTGAAGAGATTGTTAAACTTTCACTTTGTTTGCATCGTTATCTGCAGCGCCGTTGGATGAATAACTTAACCGTTGTTAATGCGTTTTAACGTTTTCAAAAATAGGATCTAAGCAATTAGGCTAAGCATCATATCCGAGCAAAGTAAGTTGCGGTTTCCGATGGACCGGCTTGCTTCAAAGGGCTTGGATATGCTGATATCGGGGACTCCATCTCAGCATCCAAGATTTATGCGGCTGTTATCTGATATAAGCATTTATTCTGTTTATCCTTCTTCAAGCAGTTGTTTTAGGTTTTCACCCTCTTCTTTCATATGTTTCTTAACACTTGCCAATCTGTTATCAATAGCTTTCTTGAAAAAGGTTTTACCAATCCAACCCACTCGGTAAGTTCCTGACGCCATAAATTGGCAATACTCTCCTTTTTGCTCAATTATAAATTCATTCTTTGGGAAAAAATATCTGAGAATGCGCGATACCGGGGAATATTCAATTC
>NZ_CEZLMY010000032.1:8029-22805 GCF_983033635.1 Psychromonas sp.
TTTTATTTGGGGTTATTTTTGTGATTTTAAATTGTAGTTTATGTAACTTTCCATGAAGATACTCTTCTGCATAAAGAACAGCTCCCTCAGTCCAAGGTTGTTCTTCCAGCCACCGGAAACTAACATGATCATCTTTATGCCACGCCCTATAACTATCATCGTCAATAATACTGGTCAAAAAGTTGAATATTTTTTCAGGGCTGGTTTTAATAATTATTGAATCAGTAACAATCCTCTCTTCAAAAAAGGCCATATTTTACTACCATCCCATTCCAACTTCACAGATAAAGTGTTCCTTGTCTACTACATAAGACAATCACTATCTGCACTGCTTGTACTAATTAATACTGATAATTAATGGTAATGAGTATTTAAGATACTTTATTAAGTATCTGTATCACATTCAGTTACAACAATAGAGTGTAGGTTTAAATCATGCTACAGTTTTTCTTTGTATGGACAATTCGTTAATGTAAGCTTGCTATAGCGAGAAAATAGAGCGTTAATATAAAAATTTTCTTTTCTGCGCCCTGTGTTAGAGAAAAAATTAGTTATGACTATAATATCAGTGTATATAACGATCCGCCTCAAAATTATGATGCTGCACAGAGATAAAATATAGCAATTAGGGCTGACTAAAATTAAAGGACTATTTATGAAACAATTGTTTACTACCCTATTATCTTTGAGCCTGCTGGCTGTTTCTCTGCCAACCCAGGCTTTAACTGAAGATCAAACAATCTCAACACGTATTGTCGGAGGTATTGAAAGCGCACCGACACAATGGCAGTCAATTGTTAGCGTTAAATATAAAGGTTATAAAAACACCCATTTTTGTGGTGGTTCTTTAATCGCAGAACAATGGGTATTAACTGCCGCCCACTGTATGTTTGAGAATGGTTTACCGCTATCTGCCTCTGAACTTGTAGCCACGGTTGGTGAATATGATTTAAATTCATCGCCAGTCACTCCATCAACAAATATTGAACAGATATTTACCCATCCAGATTATGATCCAAGCAAGCAAGAGAATGATATTGCTTTGCTTAAATTATCAGAGCCAGTTACTAATGATAGCGTCACTATAGTCAGTCTGTTATCTACAGCTTCTCTAGTTGCGCAGCAACGTCCAGCAACCGTAATGGGTTGGGGGTCAACGATTGGATACGATCCGGATCAAATTGTTGATCCGTATTATCCTGATCTGTTACGCGAAGTCGAAGTACCGCTAAACACAGATCAGCAATGTGCCAGTAGTTTAGGCTCAAGTTATACAAATGTAATGATTTGTGCGGGTTTACCTGAAGGTGGAAAGGATTCTTGTCAAGGAGACAGTGGCGGCCCGCTAATGGTAAATACCAATTACGGCTGGCAACAACTTGGTCTTGTCAGTTGGGGATATGGTTGTGCATCGGCAGGCAGTCCAGGCGTTTATACTCGCATTGCGCTTTTTGCTGATTGGATTGAAAGCATTACAAGTACCTTTAGTATCACGGCAAGCACTAACTTTTTAACTACCAGTGTTGATAGCAGTGATTCTAAACAAATAACGGTAGATAATAACTCTGACAGTGTTACGAGCTTCACTTATGAGATTGCAGGATCAGACTACTTTAGTTTTGATGCCAGTGACTGCACAACTATTGATGCACACTCCAGTTGCCAATTTCCAGTTACTTATGCACCTTTAGATCTTAATCTTCACAAAGCCACAATTACTGTAAGCTCAAGTATTGCGGGATCTGCGGCACAAGAATCCAAGCTTTCTGGTGTACCTTTCATTTTAGATGACGTTGTATCCAGCTCATCCGGCTCGCTTGGTTTCTACATTTGGCTATTAGTGCCACTAGTATTTGTACGTCGCTATTATCCCTAAAATAGATTAAATTTAACTGGTTAATAATAAGGGCACTTCGGTGCCCTTTTTAGATCATCAATTGCAAACAAACAACTTTGTGAACTAACTCACATACTGTTATAGTGGGCAGTTTTTTAACCGTTTAAATACAGGAATCTCATTTTGAGTCAACAACCCTTCTCGACGATAGCTTTGCATGCTGATCTATTAAAAAACCTAGACTCTCTTGGTTACCTATCAATGACAGAGATTCAAGCACAAAGCCTACCGCACATATTAGCCGGTAAAGATATAATTGCCCAAGCTAAAACAGGATCAGGTAAAACAGCTGCATTTTCTTTAGGTTTACTTGATAAGCTTAATGTTAAACGTTTCCGCATCCAATCCTTGATCTTATGTCCAACTCGCGAGCTTGCCGATCAAGTAGGAAAAGAGATACGCAGACTTGCCCGTACCATTCACAATATTAAGGTACTAACCTTATGTGGTGGTGTTCCATTTGGTCCGCAAATTGGATCGTTAGAGCATGGCGCACATATTATTGTAGGTACACCCGGTCGAATCGAAGATCACCTCCGTAAAGGCACCTTGCGCTTAGATGATTTAGAGGTATTAGTCCTAGATGAAGCAGATCGCATGCTCGATATGGGCTTTCAAGATTCAATTGATGCGATTATCGAACAGGCTCCCAAAGTTCGCCAAACACTGTTGTTTAGTGCCACTTTTCCAGAGCAAATCAATAATATCGCCAAACGTATTTTACTCGATCCGGTCACGGTTAAAGTTGAATCGACACATAATAACGACATTATTAAGCAATCTTTTTATAAAGTAGAAAATAATGAAGATCGCATGATTGCTCTGCGTTTATTATTACAGCAGTATCAGCCGGAGTCGTCTGTTGTATTTTGTAATACTAAACGAGAAGTACAAGACGTTGCGGATGAGCTAGCAAATAGAGGGTTTAGCGCGATTGCATTGCACGGCGATTTAGAACAAAAAGAGCGTGATCAGGCATTGATCCGTTTTTCAAATAAAAGTGCCAGCATATTAGTTGCAACCGATGTTGCTGCCCGCGGGTTAGATATTGACAACCTCAGTGCCGTTTTTAACTACCATATCGCCCACGATCAGGAAGTTCATGTACACCGTATAGGACGAACTGGACGAGCCGGCAGCAAAGGTATGGCTTTCTCTTTTTACAACAATAAAGACAGCCATAGAATAGCACTACTTGAAGATTATCTGGATCGCATTATTGAAGGTGAACAACTTCCTTCTTATGACGTTTTAGATAAAGCACCAACGCAATCAAGTATGATAACCCTGCGTATCGAAGGTGGTAAAAAACAAAAAATTCGCCCTGGTGACATTGTTGGTGCCCTGACAGGTCAAGATGGTATAAAAGGCGACCAAGTTGGTAAAATTCAAGTTTCAGATAATTGGGCTTATGTTGCCGTACAACGGGATAGCATTAAAGTTGCGTTTAAAAAATTAAGCGAAGGAAAACTTAAAGGCCGTAAATTCAGGGTGATGGTTGTTAGAGGATAACAAAGCTATATCCAAGCTGCTTCGAATTATATTTCGAAGCGGCTTAAATATCTATTAAGATCAAATATTGCGTTTTCACCTAAAATCATAACGACCTTCAACACCTTCCATACAGCAATAACAAAGCAACTTCAATCATAACCTTGTAACAGAAAGTAACAACAAAGCAACTTCAATCATGACTTTGTAACAGAAAGTAACAACAACCCCACTTGTGTAAGCAAGTGTAACGTACCGGAAAATATGATAATTCCGTCACGAAAATTTATTTTCCCTTGTATATACTGGCCTCACTTGAATTGAAACACGTTCAATTTTGTAACAATAACATTAAATAGATGAACAATTTTATTCGCTTAAAATTAGCAATGTAACCATCGTTAATTTTAAGCAAAATAAATAATCAATATTTAATATTTAATGCAATTAACATTACTAATCTGTCAACTGACAAATAAACCAACTGGAGAGTTGTTCATGAATATATTCGGAAGTCTACAAAAAGTAGGGAAGTCGTTAATGCTTCCTGTATCAGTATTACCAATCGCAGGTATTTTACTGGGTGTTGGTGCTGCTAAATTTGGCGCTTTACCAGATGTTGTTTCACAACTGATGGAACAAGCTGGTGGTGCTGTATTTGGTAATATGGCACTGCTATTTGCCATCGGTGTTGCTTTAGGTTTTACAAAAAATGATGGTGTTGCCGGCCTTGCTGCTGCAGTAGGTTACTACATCATGATGCAGACAATTGAAACGCTTGCACCAGGTGCAAACACGGGTGTACTAGGCGGTATCATCGCCGGTGGTATTGCTGCTGCAATGTTTAACCGTTTCTACAACATCACCTTACCTGACTACTTAGGTTTCTTCGCAGGTAAACGTGCGGTTCCAATCATGACTGGCTTAGTAGCTATCATTATGGGTGCTATCCTTGCTGTTGTATGGCCGCCAGTTGGCGCAGGTATCGCTGCATTCTCTGATTGGGCTGCTAACCAAAACCCAACAGTTGCATTTGGTATCTACGGTGTTGTTGAACGTTCGTTAATTCCATTTGGTTTACACCATATCTGGAACGTACCTTTCTTCTTTGAAGCAGGTTCTTGTACAAGTGCATCAGGTGAGCAACTAAACGGTATTTTAACATGTTACCTTTCTGCTGATGATGCATCTCGTGCTGCAGGTAATGGCTTCGGTCAACTAGCCGGTGCTTACATGTTCAAAATGTACGGTCTGCCTGCTGCTGCTATCGCAATTGCTCACGCTGCTAAGCCGGAAAACCGCGCTAAAGTAATGGGTATCATGCTTTCTGCTGCATTAACTTCATTCCTAACAGGTATTACTGAGCCAATCGAATTTGCATTCTTATTCGTAGCTCCAGTTCTATACGCAATCCATGCACTACTTGCTGGTTCTGCTTTTGTTCTGACTAACATGTTAGGCATGGTACACGGTACTTCATTCTCACACGGTCTAATTGATTTCGTTGTATTATCGGCTAATTCAGTTAAATTCTGGTTGTTCCCTGTAATGGGTCTGATTTACGCTGGTATCTACTACACTGTATTCCGTGTTGTAATTGCTAAGTTTGACCTTAAAACTCCAGGTCGTGAAGATGAAGCGCTTGAACAAGAAGTTGCTCTTGACAATACTGAAATGTCTATCCTTCTTGTAGCGGCATTCGGTGGTAAAGCTAACATCGAAAACTTAGATGCATGTATTACACGTCTACGTGTTACTGTTCACAATATTGAATCAGTAGATAAAGCTGAACTTAAGAAACTAGGCGCTGCAGGTGTTGTGGTTTCAGGTAACGGTGTTCAAGCTATCTTCGGTACTAAATCTGATAACTTAAAAACTGACATGGAAAACTACATGTCTCGTTAATAGTTTAAACAAGGCTGGCTAAAACCAGCCTTGTTTGTTTTAAGTAGAGGCAATATTAACAATCTAGCTCTCCGCTTCATTGATTGCTTCTACTTTTTTATCACTTCAACTGATTCCTTTAAACTTCTATTCAAGAAAACCACCACAACAACTTATCTGCAAACAATCAGGTTATGCCTGACCATTATTTTACTGCCATCGCTAAAATTCCAGTGACACTGAGCAACTGCTTATTTAACCTCAGTTCGGGATAATGAAAGCACAATACTCCTTAATATCATGAAGTTAAATTTATATATCATACAGTGTTGATAGTTTTGTGTAGCTCAAGGCAAATCAGCATAGCAATAGCTGGCTATTGCTAGCTTATTTAACGCAGAAACAGGTGGAAATAGCTGCACTGTATCGATTTGCTTATCCCGAGTTGAGGTTATTTAATGTAACCGCTAATAATTCATCCGAAGTAATGCTGTTTCAGTTCTAGCTGCATTGACTTTGCAAATATAAGATCCTGGCGAATGAATGTAACAACGAAAAGAAGTAGAAAACAATACCATTCAAGGTAAGTAAGTGCTCAATTTAGGTTTAGGCGTAGGAAAAACAAATCAAGGCATAAGTTGCAGCAACTGGTTGTTCCCTTTACAAACATATAACTCAGAGATGCTTGATTTTCACCAGCATAAAAGATCAGAGATTTATCTAATGGTATAACTACTTTTAAAGCGAGAGGAACTATTTAGAAAAATTGACAATAACAGCCCTAGAAGATGCTTGACTCTTCACACTAGGGCTCTGTTTTCAATTGCAGGGGTAAGCGGCTTATTTAAGCGCTCGAATAGCTAACGAAAGACGCTTAACTGTTTTCTCAGCATCTACATTGGGGGCATTAAAATAATTACTGATTATCTGTGTAATTATGTTTTGTAAATGACTGGTACTTGCCATATTTTGTGTAAATGATGGAACAAGCTGGGCACTATTAAAATCTGCATATGACTTCTGTGCACATGCATCAAATGCATCCATATTTATGTCATTTCTTACCGGAATAGATCCTTTGCTGATATTAAACTCAGACTGAAACTGCTTTGAAAGTAATGTTTCTACAAATATTGTTTGTACGTTCTTGCGAGCCTGGAAATTATACTTTTCAAATATCACAAAGCTATCTATGTTGTAACTAAAAATACCCTTGCTCTCAGGTACATCAACACAGATGTAATCAAGCATTGCAACTTTGCCGGAAACGTTCCACATCCCCTTTGCCCAATCGCCCATAAACTGCATAGCGGCTTTATCTGTTGCAATTAATTGGCTGGCGTTAAACCAATCTTGTCCAACCATACTTTTATCAACATAAGCATGTAAACGTTTATACTTTTTAAAAACAGTAACCATTTCAGCGGAATTTAAAACGGCTATATCATGCTCTACAAATGCTTTTCTATATTTTTCAGCACCTAATAAGGAGAGAGCCATGGATTCAAATAACAATGCATCCTGCCAAGCTGTACCGCCATGTGCCAACGGCAAATATCCCGCCGCTTTTATTTTATCGGCAATAACAAAAAAACTGTCCCATGTTGTTGGAACCGGTAATTTAAGCTCTTTAAAAATCTTTTTATTCAACCATAACCAGTTAACTCTATGCACATTAATCGGCACCGCCATGTAATGATCATTAAATGTAACCGTATCACGCACCACTTTCGGTAAAATATAACCCCATGATTGGGTGTCAAATATTTTATCAACCTCTGCAAGCATGCCGACTTTTGCCCATTCGCCAATATCAGGGCCTTTAATTTGCGCTGTATCTGGTGGGTTTCCTGACAATGCACGCATTTGTAATACCCGAAGTGCACTGTCCCCTCCTTCACCGACAATAGCAAAATTCTGCCATTCAATATCTTTTTCCAATAAGGTTTTTTCAAGTATCCGTTGAGATTCAGCTTCACCTGGCGCAGTCCACCAGTGCAGAACTTCTAAAGGAGTTGCATTGGCATTAATATTAAATAAAAGGGGCAATAAAACGGTTTTTTTCATAACTAACCTTGGTGTTCGTATAAAAGCTTTTTATGCTAATGTCTATTTTTAGATTTGTAGATTCTAGGTAGGGTGATAATCACCTCCAATCCACCTTTATCACGATTGATTAAGTGTAAATGTCCATTATGCGCATGGATAATATTGCGAGAAATTCCCAAGCCTAAACCATAACCTTCTTGATCATTATGCAAACGGCGATATGGAGTGAAGATTTGCTCTAATTCATCTTTAGGTATACCGGGCCCATTATCCTGGATTATAATTTGTAAACTTTCTGCACTATCATTAACAGACACTTGCACAGTGCCGCCGTATTTTACACCGTTATCAATTAAATTTGCTAAACAACGTTTTAAAGCCAAAGGTTTGCCTCGATATGGTAATGTTTTTTGGGTGATAACCTTTATTTTATCGGGTTGAGAACTGCTAATTTGCTCTAACAATTTACAGATCTCAACGGGCTGAATATTTTCATGAATATCGGTGTCTTTTACCGTTTGTAGTGCCCCTTTCACCAGCATTTCCAAGTCATCTAAATCATGATTAAATGCATTAGTTTGTTTTTCACTATCTAGCAACTCTGCACGCAAACGTAAACGTGTGATCGGGGTTTTTAGATCATGAGAAATGGAACGAAATAAGACTTCCCGATCATTAATATAACGCTGTAACTTTTGCTGCATGCGGTTAAAAGCCCGGGTCGCATCAACAATTTCAGTTGCTCCTTCCTCTTTTAACGGTTTTTGATCTAGATCTATGCTCATTTCTGAAACAGCCATGGCTAACTGCTTCAAGGGTTTAGTCTGCCAATAAAACAACAGGTAGATAAAAACCAGTACAAATACAGTGGTAAATATCAGAGTGATCACTTGCGCTGGTGAGATAATTGATTTATCAATTAACAGGTAAGGTGGGGGCAAAATGGCGGCTAAATATAACCACTCATGTTTTGCTATTTCAACCTGCAAAACCAATACTGGAGGTTTAACTGATGGAATTATCAAGGAATATGCCCCCCAAGAAGGAGGAAGATCTTTTAACAGAATATCATTTTTTAATACATGCAGATCATCGGGATCAGAAAACTCAATTTCCAGCTGATTTTTCGATGGGATACGACGCTTTAATACATTTTCAACGGTACCGATAACGCGTTTTTTTAACACGCTATCGGCAATCGGGTTAATCATTATTTTTTCACTGTTTAGTGAAACAAAAAAACGGCTTCCTCCTAAATCACGTAATTGTTCCAACACTAAATGCCGATATTGAAGCGGCAGATTTTGAAAAAATGAGATTGTACTTAAAGCATTTTCCGCTAAATTATTGGCATTAAGTAGCACTGTTTTTTCTTCACTTTCAGCAAATTGATTTACCAAAAAATAACTGCTTGTTATTTGCGCAACAATAACCGAGAACGTTGTTAGTAGTAACATGCGCGAAATTAACGAACGAAACATCAGACGAAAATAGCTCATATCATTTGCCTGTTAAATAAATCATTCGCTATCAGAACGAACTTCGGCAATAAATACATAACCTGCACCTCGTACTGTTTTAATTATGGTAGGCGCTTTGGCATCGTCACCTAAACACTGGCGCAAACGACTTAAATGTACATCAATACCTCGCTCATTGGCAAAAGCATCTCGCCCATGCAACGCCTGGCTGATTTGATCACGTGAAATCGGACTGTTTGGATTTTCTAAAAACAGGGTTAACAGCTGAAAATCAGCCCCCGTCAATGAGATCATTTGCCCGTTTTGATCCAATAAATTATGCTGTTGGGTATCCAGCTTCCAGTTTGCAAAAGATAAATAGCGTGTTTTTTCTACAGTTTTAATCGCATCTTTAACAAAATTAGTTCGCCTTAACAGTGCTTTAATACGAGCCAGCAACTCCCGCGGGCTAAAAGGCTTGGCAATATAATCATCAGCACCAATCTCTAAACCTAATATACGATCCATTTCATCTGAATTGGCAGTTAACATAATAATTGGCACATTTGAAGTTTGGCGGATACGTTGACACAATGTAAAACCGTCATCTCCAGGTAACATAATGTCTAAAATAATAAGATCCGGACTGTAGTCTGACAGCTGCAGATCCATTTCTATGCCATCTTCAGCTGTGATCACTTCAAAGTTATTTTTTGATAAATATTCAGCTAATAATTCGCGTATTGCTTGATCGTCATCAACAACTAAAACTTGCTTATTGTTAGTCACATTTATTCCCTTTTTGCTTAACTACTACACACTTATTTTTCTCATTGATTTTAACGGAATAATCACTTATTTAACAGTGGAGGCAAGCATAAATGTCTGTTTTAATCTGTTACTGCTAGCAGTTTAAATTAACGCCTAAATCTTCAACAACCCATTTAATTTCAACCGCCTAATCATCAAGTTACACATGCATTATCTTTTTTTATGTTTTTTACACTTGCCAGTTCGAAAATCGGTGATAAAATGCGCGCGCTTTATCACCCTAATCATTTTATTTATGATGGCTATCAACACAACAAGGAGCGCGATGTTATGTTTTTATTTATATTCTTTAGTCACGCTGTAAACTTATTGTTTTTAAAGCTTTTATCGTCATACGAAACTTATCTAAACTACGCAACAGAACCGTGATTTAAACGGTTTATCTTCTGTAATACTTTTAACCTTAAAAGTGCTCTGCTTTTTTAAGGTAATACCCCCATTTTATGGCAATCTTTAAATTATTTAAGGAGTCCGTTATGCAAAACGTTCTCAATTTAGCACCTGAAACTTGTCTTTCAAACGATCAAGAGATCCCTTTAATAAACGAACTGTATGACTTAACACCAGATAATATCTTATTAAGTCAAGAACATTACGAATCGGAAGTTCGCTCTTACCCACGTCGTTTACCTATTGCGATTAAAAACACGCGTGGTGTTATTATTGAAGATACTAAAGGTCAAATTTACCTAGACTGCCTTGCCGGCGCCGGTGCCTTACCACTGGGTTACAATCATAATGAGATTAATCAGGTGATGATCGCCCAACTTAACCAGGGTGTGCCATACCAGACATTAGATATAACCACTCCTGCAAAAGATGATTTTATTAAATCAGTGATGCAGTTTCTGCCGACTAGTTTTGCTAAAAATGCACGTATTCAATTTTGCGGACCTTCGGGTGCGGATGCGGTTGAAGCATCAATTAAACTCGCTAAGCTATATACAAAACGTAATACCATGATCTCTTTTCATGGCGCTTATCATGGCATGACTAATGGTTCACTCGCATTAACGGGTAACTTAGGCGCTAAGAACCGTCGCACAGGTTTAATGTCTGATGTGCATTTCTTCCCTTTCCCATATAGTTTACGCTGCACTTTTGGTTTAGGTGGCATTGAAGGCGCTAAACAGAGCATTCGTTATATCGAATCGGTATTAAATGATGATGAAAGCGGTATTACGAAACCGGCAGCTATTATTGTAGAGCCCGTGCAAGGGGAAGGAGGTGTATTACCCGCTCCTGCATTTTGGTTACAGGAACTGCGCCGCATCACCAGCGAACATGGCATCTTATTAATATTTGATGAAATTCAATGTGGTGTAGGCCGCACAGGTGATCATTTTGCCTTTGAAGAAGCTGGTATTGAACCTGATATTCTGATTTTATCGAAAGCGATTGGTGGCGGTATGCCGATGTCGATCATTCTTTATCATAAAAAGTTTGATTGCTGGAATGCAGGTGAGCACACAGGTACTTTCCGCGGCAATCAATTAGCAATGGCAACGGGTGCTAAAACACTGGAAATTATTCAACGTGATAATTTAACTGACAATGCTAAGCAACGTGGTAAGCAGCTGCGTTCATTATTACGTGAAATTCAACTTGAAAACGACTGTATTGCTGAAGTGCGTGGTCGTGGTTTAATGTGTGCCATTGAAATTGTCAAAAGTGGCGAATTTGATTCATTAGGTCATCCAGTTAGCGATCCGGAGCGCGCGGCATTAATTCAACGCGCCGCATTAGAGCGTGGTTTAATTATTGAAAAAGGTGGTCGAAAAGGTGCAGTTTTACGCTTCTTACCACCGCTAATTATCAGTGAAACACAAATTAACTTTGTGGCAAACACAGTTAAAACTGCTATTGAAATCACTCGGGATTAATATTGTGAATTTATCAAACTCAGCGTGGTCAAAACACTTTATTCAAATAGGTGCCGGCAATAACCACAGCTTCGAACAAGCCAGTGCTTTTACTTTAGAAAATATCAATGCACTGTTTGTCGACTGTGCTAAACCCTACTCCGGTTTAGCACCTGACTTATTGAAAGAAGCTATTTACAACTGCGATCTGACACAAGTTGAGCCTTTTGAACAAGTGATAAAACAAACCAATGAGTTAATTGCCAAAAACTCAATTATGGTGCAACACCCGCATTGCATTGCGCATCTGCATACGCCGCCATTAATCTCATCAGTATTGGCTGAGTTTTATATTGCAGCACTTAATCAATCAATGGACTCGTGGGATCAGGCTTCATCTGCCACTTACCTTGAGCAGTTTATTATTGATTGGTTAGTACAAACCTACACATTAGGGCAGTCTGCCGATGGTGTATTCACCAGTGGCGGTACACAGAGTAATTTAATGGGATTACTTTTAGCACGCGATTGGTTTGCAGACAAACACTCACAACATAACATTCAGCAAGACGGCCTGCCGGATTACGGCAGTAAAATGCGTATTATCTGCTCGGATAAAAGCCATTTTACAGTACAAAAATCAGCGGCTTTAATGGGGCTGGGTGAACGAGCGGTGGTTTGTGTCAAAACCAATATTCAAGGACAGATGGATTGCGTTGATTTACAAAACACCATTGCCGAGTTAAACGCACAAGATCTGTTGCCGATTGCCGTTGTTGCAACCGCCGGCACAACTGATCATGGTGCAATTGATGATCTGCAAGAGATTGTATCAATCGCCCATCAAAGTGATTTATGGTGTCATATTGATAGCGCTTACGGCGGTGCATTAATACTCAGTGAAAATCATAAATCTCGCCTTAAAGGTATTGAGTCAGCAGATTCAGTCAGTGTAGATTTCCATAAACTGTTTTACCAAACAATTAGTTGTGGTGCGTTATTAATTAAAGATAAAAGCAACTTTAACAGCCTCTTACACCATGCAGATTATCTTAATCGTGAAGGTGATGAACTGCCTAACCTGGTTGATAAAAGTATTGCGACGACCAAACGTTTTGATGCGCTGAAAATGTTTATGACGCTGAAAATGGTAGGCGCTAAAACACTTGGTGAAATGTACGATAAATTGATTGATTTAACCGGCCAAGTTGCAGCATCAGTTAAACAAAATGAAAACTTTGAACTGTGCTGTGAACCTTTATTATCAACGGTTTTGTTCCGTTTAAGTGAAAGATATCAAGGTTCATTAACTCATATTGAGTTTAATCAACTGCATCAAACATTACGTTTACAACTATTAACCTCAGGTGAAGCTGTGATTGCCGAAACCAAGGTTGATGGCAAACTGTATCTGAAATTTACCCTGTTAAACCCGTGTTTAACATTAAGTGATTTTGATTCATTATTTAAGAAAATCGAATCAAATGCACAATCATTAATTAAGAAGGCTTTATAAAATGTCTGTATTACAAATTGGCGCCGGTGGCGTTGGTTGGGTTATTGCCCATAAATGTGCACAAAATAATGATGTATTCGGTGATATTACCATCGCTTCACGTACTGTTTCTAAGTGTGAAAAAATCATTACATCAATCAAAGGTCGTAACAATTTAAAAGACACAACTAAAAAAATTGAAGCGCTAAAAATTGATGCCGATAATGTTGAAGCATTAGTGGCTCTGATCAACCAGGTAAAACCGGATCTGTTAATTAATGCAGGCCCTCCTTGGGTTAATGTGGCCATTATGGAAGCTTGTGTGCAAACTAAAACTGCATACCTGGACACATCAGTTGCAACTGATTTATGTAGTGAAGGGCAACAAGTACCTGAAGCTTATGATCCGCAATGGGCGTTTGCTGATCGTTTCAAGGAAGCGGGTATTACAGGTATTTTAGGCGCAGGTTTTGATCCGGGTGTAGTGAGTGTATTTGCGACTTACGCGCATAAACATCTGTTTGATGAGATTGACAGCATAGATGTTATGGACGTTAACGCAGGTGATCACGGCCAGAAATTTGCTACTAACTTTGATCCTGAAACTAATATGTTAGAGATCCAAGGTGACTCTTTCTATTACGAGAATCAACAATGGAAAAGCGTGCCATGTCATAGCCGTATGATGGAGTTTGATTTCCCTGTTGTTGGTAAACAAAAAGTTTATTCAATGGCACACGATGAAGTTCGTTCAATGGCTGAATACATTCCTGCTAAACGTATCGAATTCTGGATGGGTTTCTCTGACAATTATCTGAACTACTTTAACGTAATGCGTGATATCGGTTTATTAAATACCGATCCTATCACCACTGTTGATGGTATCACCGTTGAGCCTCTGAAAGTGTTAAAAGCGATTCTGCCGGATCCAACTTCTCTTGCATCGGGCTACACAGGTAAAACCTGTATCGGTACTTGGGTGCGCGGTCAAAAAGACGGCATTGCTAAAAGCGTCTTTATCTACAATATTTGTGATCATAAAGAGTCTTATATCGAAGTTGAGCACCAGGCAATTTCATACACAACAGGCGTACCAGCGATTACAGCAGCCCTGCTTTACTTCCAAAACAAGTGGAGTGATGTAGGTTTATACAATGTTGAGCAGCTAAACCCCGATCACTTCCTCGACTTAATGCCGCGCATCGGCTTAACTTGGCAAGTTCAAGAGTTAGAAGCTTAAACTAGCCTTTAGCTAATAAATTGGGGCAAGATAACACTCTTTCCCCTTTTTTTAACAACTATCATCAACAGCAATAAAAGATCCCCCTATGACTCTTAATGAAAGCAGCCTAAACACCCCCTACTTTGTGATTAATGAAGCAAAGTTGCTTGAAAACCTTGAAAAAGCCAAACAACTTAAACAGATTTCCGGGGCTAAATTGGTATTAGCATTAAAGTGTTTTTCAACCTGGGGCACCTTTGACACCATTAAACCGTATTTAGATGGCACCACCAGTTCTGGTCCTTATGAAGTAAAATTAGGCCATCAAACCTTTGGCGGTGAAACACATGCTTACAGCGTGGGTTACTCCAAACAGGATATCGAAGTGGTTAAGCCATTAGCCGATAAAATCATCTTCAATTCGCTCTCACAACTTGATGCCCATTATGACAGCTGTTTTTCTGATGCTTCATTAGGGCTGCGTATCAATCCTGAACGTAGCGTGGCTGGACAAGATTTGGCAAACCCCGCTCGTCCCTATTCCCGTTTAGGGGTAAAACAAGATTTATTAGATTTATCCCTGCT
>NZ_CEZLMY010000032.1:22815-27403 GCF_983033635.1 Psychromonas sp.
TTTATGTTCCATATGAATTGTGAAAACAAAGACGTTGATGCATTTATCGCTATTTTAGATCATATTTCCAGCACATTTTCACAATATTTAAACAAGCTGAAATGGTTGAGTCTAGGTGGGGGTATCTTCTTTACTTACCCCGGTTACCCGATTGAAAAACTGGGGCTGGCACTAAAAGCCTTTAGCGAAAAACATCAAATTCAACTGTACCTGGAGCCAGGCGAAGCAATCATCACTCGCACTACCGACCTTGTGGTCAGCGTCATTGATATTGTTGAAAATGGAAAACAAACTGCAATTGTAGATAGCGCCACCGAAGCACATCGTTTAGATACTTTAATCTATAATGAACCCGCTTCTGTGCGTGAAGCATCAGTAGAGGGTAAGTTCCCATACGTAATTGGTTCATGCTCCTGTTTAGCAGGGGATCAGTTCTGTGAAACGCAATTTAAGCAACCATTACAGATAGGTCAAAAACTGCATCTGATGGATTCAGCCGGTTATACTATGGTGAAACTAAATTGGTTTAACGGCCTGAAAATGCCAAGTATCTATTTCCAACGTATTGATGGAAAAATCGAACTTTTACAAGAGTTTGGATACGATGATTTTAAAGGCAGTTTAGGGAAGATTAACACTGAGTGCTAATAAACACGAAAAACGACTATAAGCGATGCAAAAACGATTTATTATTAATTCCTTATGGTGAGTAATAGAGCATAACCATTATGGGTTATACTCTATTACTGCTTATCTTACAATTTACAATTTACAAATTACAAATTACCGAATTTTCCGTTATCATTTTGCCACTGCTCTATCGGAAGAATCGCTTCGATAACATCCCAGTGCTCTGCAATCTTTCCATTTTCAATGCGGAACAGGTCATAAAATGAGGTCAGTTCTCCAGCTAAGGTACCTTCACTGATACTCAGTACAAAGTTACCTTCACCGAATACAATATGATTTTCGGTATAAATCATTTCGACACCTTGCTCCGCCATAGCTGCCAACGCATTTCCGAGCCCCGATAGACCGTCTGCAATGGCGCTGTTGTGTTGCAGATAGTTATCACCGTCAAAGTAATTACCTAATTTATCAAATTTCCCATTCACTAGAATAGTGTCGACAAAATCGGCAACCAATGCTTTATTTCCCTCAGTTTTATCTAAATCTGTAATTGCAACTGCACCGTCTAATTGCGTACGGTCACTTGGATTTGCTTGTTCTGATTTGACCGTCAGGTTGTCCCAATGTTCGACAATAACACCGTCTTCAAAACGGAACAGATCGAACCCCACTTTTGGACCGAAAAAGTTGTAATCTGTATGAGTGAAAACATAATCACCATCTTCGAATGCCCGTACAACATCTACTTTCGCACTATTCTTCGGCAATGCTTGTAGTACAGCGCCAAATCCAGCCAGTCCATCGCCGACAGATAAATTATGCTGGGTGTATTGTAACGGATTAATATAAGCAATCGCTTCTTGATCGCCTGTTTCTATGCTGTTTAGTACGGCAACTGCTTTTTCTTTATTAGAAATACCGATCGCATTGTCTGGAGTTGTAATATTGGAATTGCAGGCTGTTAATGAAAACAGTGCGGCAGTTAGAGTGATAGCTATATTTTTATTCATGGGGTTTTCTCCGTTGTTATTGATGCATTTAGAATAACAACAGAGATCTAATCCTGGCAGGTCATTATTGGCCAAAAAATGGTAATTTTCTAACCTTGAAAGCACTCTTTGAACTGGGAAGGAGTGAGCAGAGTGTGTCTTTTGAAGTATTTAACAAAGTTAGTAACTTCATCGAACCCCAGCTGATAAGCGAGCTGCTGTACCTGATAACTATCCACGATCAGCTTACGCTTTGCTTCCAGAATAGTATGCGCATCAATCAGCTGTTTGGCGGTTTGATTACAAACCAATTTACAGATTTGATTTAACGATTTGTAGGTAATATGCATCATTTCAGCATAGGCTGACGCATCTCTAGTAACGGTAAAATGGTCCTCAATTAATAACATAAACTGAGTAAATTTCTGCGCTCGCGCTTCGCTTAAATGCTCAGAATGATCACTGACTCTTTCTCTGGTCAGCTTTAGCAGCAAAGCGGAAAAAAGTAACTGTACTAGCAAGTTATCACAATTCGAACTGTTTTGTTCTTTGCTGATTTCGTGCAGCAGCGCTTCACAGCTTTCTTTCAATGACTGATTAAGGGTCAAAACAGGTAAATATGAAGAAACTAAATGCGTAGGAGTAAAAAACGGCAGGCGGATATTAGCGCGGATGGTATCGATAAACTCTTCAGTAACAAACATCACTTTTCCCTGCGGACGACTTGTAAGATCATATGCATGAACCTGATTTTTATTAACGAATATAAAACTGCCCGCCTGATACGGGTGCTCATTAAAATCGATAAAGTGCGCGCCTTCACCCTGAGTTATATAAATCAGGCAGTGAAACTTGATCCTGTGCGGCTGAGACGAATTATGCTTACACTGTGACATCCGCTTATAAAGGGTCTCAAGATCTAAAACTTCAAGCCCGGGATTTCCGGCACTCGGAAAGCGAAATTCTACCTTGGGTATCTCTAAAGAATTTTCCATAAATCTTCAAATAGCCTTGTTATGCAATAACGGATAACGAATTAAATTAGAGCAGAACGAAGCGCATCGTCTTAACGTCTGCGCTTCACAATATATGAATTTTATTTTTCGACCAAGGTAGACTGGTCAATAATGCCACCGTCAAAGATGCTGAATTGTTTATCGGTCCCGATCATTATTAAGCCCGATGAATAGATAACATTAGTATCAAAGTTAAAAACAAGTGTAACAAAATCAGGTTTGGATTGTTCATACCAGTTAATCATATACTGTTTGCTGCCGATTTTACGGGAACGATACGGCAGATCTTTATTGCTGTTTCCTTTCATCGGTCCGGCAATCCATTCATATTTTAACAGACCATTGTACAGCTCCATATGAATAGCCCAGCCGTTCTGATACTGATATTCGATGCTGCTGCCATCCAATAAATGCTGCACATTCTCTGCTTTATCTGATGTGCTTTTAAACGGAACAGCACCGCCGAAACTGTTTTCTGAAGCTGATACAGCCCCAGAAAACATAGTAGAAACAAGAATAAGTGATGCTATAAAAGTTTTCATAGTTAATACCTTACTGTGAGATATGCTGCACAACTCTAAAGTTATGCTGCATCTTATTATTATTTATACAAGAGATTACAAGTTACCGAATTTGCCGTTTACATTTTTCCACTGATCTTTAGGTGCGATAGTTTCCATTACATCCCAGTGTTCAGCTATTTTGCCGTTTTCAATGCGGAACAGATCATAAAATGAGGTCACTTCACCGGCAAATGTTCCTTCACTGATACTCAGTACAAAGTTACCTTCACCTAATACAATATGATTCTTGCTGTACACCATTGTGACGCCCTGCTCCGCCATAGCAGCTAAAGCATTACTTAGCCCGGACAAACCATCGGCAATGGCGCTGTTGTGCTGCAGATAGTTATCACCGTCAAAGTAGTTAGTTAACTTATCGAATTCACCTTTGACTAAAATTGTGTCGACAAAATCGGTAACCAGGGCTTTATTTTCCTCTGTTTTGTCTAAATCAGTAATCTCAACTGTACCGTCTAACTGCGTACGGCCACTTGGATTCGGTTGTTCTGATTTTACCGTCAGGTTATCCCAATGTTCGACAATCACACCGTCTTCAAAACGGAACAGATCGAACCCGACTTTTGGCCCGAAAAAGTTGTAATCCGTATGAGTGAAAACATAATCACCATCTGCCAATGCCCGTACAACATCTACTTTCGCGCTGTTCTTCGGCAATGCCTGTAATACTGCTCCGAATCCGGCCAGACCGTCACCCACAGCTAAATTGTGCTGGGTATACTGTAACGGGTTAATATATGCGATCGCCTGCTGATCACCTGTTTCTATACTGTTTAGTACTGCGATTGCTTTTTCTTTATTTGAAATGCCCATATTATTCTCCGGTTCTGTAAGCGTAGATGTGCAGGCCGTTACTGAAAACAGTGCAGCCGCTAATATTAATGAAACCTTCTTTTCCATAGTATTTTCTCCGTTATTGTTGATGGGCTTAGAATAACGATAGGGAGCTGTTCCCGGCAGGTAATTGCCTGCCAATAAATGGTAAATATCGAACCTACGAGTTTTTTTGAATTGAAAAACAATAAGCTTTGATTACAGGCAAGTTTACAAATCTGATTTAACGATTTTCCATTGCAACGTTGGTTTATGGACCGAAATAACTGGGTTTGCATTTTTATTGTCAAAATAAAAAGCATTACTGGCTGAAATTTAGCATAAAAGCCTTGTTCGAAGCCGCTGACTCGGCAATGTACAAAGCTAAAAAAGGTAGGCGTAATCGAGTTGAGATCTGTTAGATCTATTAATAAGCTTTAAACACAGCTAGACTGCTGGAGAAATTTTTTGCGCTAAAAACAACCTAACAGCCACTATCTACCATGTCATAAATTGGCGGAATATTTGCAGCGGATGCCTGGGTGTATTTGAAATAACA
>NZ_CEZLMY010000032.1:27413-31018 GCF_983033635.1 Psychromonas sp.
AATAACAATTATCATCTCGCACTTGATTATCTTCATCAGCGTCATATCCGATATATGTAAATTGAATTCCTTGATACTCAATTTCAAAATCATCCGATAGTTCAATACGTTTTTCAATATCAGTATTATCTAAATAGTTCCATTTCAAGCGTGTATCGTAATTCCCATCACCATTGGTATCGACATCAATTAAATCTGCACGATTAGCTACAGGTTGAGCTGCATAACTGGGCAAATGAGATTTAAGGAACATAAAGTCGTTGGCGACTTTTACACTCAGGTTAATTTGGCCTATCACATTTATTTTTGCATCTTTAGACAGCGAGACAAATTTAGGTAATGCCGTCGCCGCCAGTATTCCAAGAATAATAATAACGATCACTAACTCGATTAATGTAAAACCTTTACTAAACATACTCTTTTTCATCGTTTATGTTTCTCATAAAATTCATGGCCTTATTTTATCTAAACAAAAAACAATGTTAATGCTTAATGGTTCTAAATGGGACTTAATCACTCACAAACTGCTCTTTGTGAGTGATCTTTTCTTCGCATTTTCCAGCCACGCCAGACCAATTGATGACCGGGCATCTTTAATGCGTTTTGCGATCACCACAAAACGTAAATCACTGTTAACAATATTGCTATCAAAAGGGTAACAGGTGATCAGGGTTAATAACTCTTGAGGGCTAGCCTGCAAAACAGAAAGATCCTTTTCATGAACAATTTTGCTCTCAATCACCTGAAAAAATAGAGCTGAATTATGGTAGGTGGTGAGTATTAAATCATCATCCGGCTTAATATTTTTAAGTTGATTAAAATGAGTATCATTGTGTCCCACTAACACACTATTACCGCCTTGGTTGAACGGTGCAGTAGAAACCATCCAAGCTGGTGCAAACGCTAAATTACTGCCCGTTGCACCAGAGAGAATTATCAAGGGATCTTGCCCGGCAATGCTTAACTGGGCAAACGGTGCACTGTCAGCCCACGGCCATGCTTTGTGCAGTTCACCATCCTGCAGATGACGCGCCCAGGCAAAGGTTAACAGTTGCTGTGCAAGTAAGGCTTTCCCCTGCATATACAGCCCTTTGCCAAATATTAATAAACCAGCAAGCATTACAATTAATAATGATTTATGAAACAAAGATAAACGTCTCCATCTGCGCTTATCAATTGCAATAGCATCTGCATTATTCATCTGCACACTCCCTCTAAATCACTTTTAAGTTTATAAAAACAGGACTCAAATATCCACAACAGAGCCACTAACACCAGTAATAGCAAACCAAGCTGTTTATACAGCTCACTGCCTAATCCCGTTTGTGGCAAGCGCATCGTATTACCCTGCGGTAAATGGGTTTTAACCTGTTTATTTACACTATCAATTACTCTCGGACGTGATACTTTCTGTTCAACGGCAAGCAAACTGGTGTGTTTAGTGACAATATGAAACTTTAAACCTAACGCTGTGATTTTTTGCTGTTTTTCTAAATTAGACAGTTCACGGTTAAGATCAAAACTATCAATCTGCTCTTTTGCCCATAAAACATCTATCCCTTGTGCATTTTGCTGTTGCTGTAAACTAAAATCTTGTGACCACGGTTTTGCTCTGTTTTGTGCAAACTTTATTCCCGCAATTTGTAATGCTTTTTTGCCGTCAGGTATTTTAAATACCACCTGTAACGGCTCTCCTTGATAAAGATCTGTTATCGGCTGAGGCCAGTAATCAACAGGGCTGCCATCTGCCCAATTGAGCTGTATATCACGCAATACAGGAGCGGAAAGTTGCTCAAATAGTGCCGACATTTTACGATTAACCTCATTCACATCGCCAATACTGGTGTAACTCCCCTTACCCATTTTTGCACTGCTTTTCATAAAATAATGGTTAGGCGCAGAGCCGATACCCACCATAAACAGACGGCTCTTGCCTAACAGTTTTGCAATTTGTGTTAATAACTGCTGTTCATTACTGATACTGGCATCAGTAATAAATACAACCTGACGAAGTCCAGTTTCTTTATCGGCATACACAGTTCGTTTACCCCGCAATGAATCCTTTAAAGCAACTTGCATATTAGTGCCGCCGGAGGCTTGTAACTGATTGATAAAGACTTTCGCCATCGCCTTGCTGCGATTATCTACAGGCAGTGAGTTTGTCGCAAAAAATTCACTGTTATCGCTAAAACTGATGATATTAAAGGTGTCATTTTCTGCTAGTTGGTCAAGCGCAAAACTTAGCGCGGACTTTGCCTGCTCTATTGAAGTACCCGACATTGATCCCGATACATCGATAACAAAGATAACCTCTTTATTAATACGCGCAGCTTCAGTGAACTGCGTAGCAGGTGGCATCATCATCAGTAGTCCATATTTTTCAGCACCGATATTTTGCACAAATAATGCGCTTTTTGCCTGTTCGCTTTGCAACACCTGCCAATTCAAAACAAAATCACGATTGGCGATCACAGTTTCATCTTGTAACGATATTAACTGCAGGCTGGCCCCCAGTTTTTCTGTTTTGATATTGTGATAAGGGCTATTAATACTCTCTATTTCCAAAGGGCTGTGCAGATAAATTTTGAGTTCAACAAGCAGATCCGGATCTGATTTATCTTTAATTACAACGCTAGTTTGCTCTGCAAGCTGCTGATTTTCATTGTTTTGTAACCACCAGTCCCATCTGTCATTCCAGAACAGATGTTGTTGCTCGCTGTGTTTCTCAGTTAATAGATTCGACAGGTAATTATAACGCTCAGCTCTGCTCAAACGCGGCATTGGCGGAGCGTAACGTGGTGTGATTGTCATCGGATAATGCAGGCTGAAAATACCCGGTTTATATTGAATACTCTGTTGATACTCAATTTCGATTGCTACCTTTTCACCTGGCGCGATATTGGCAACTTCCGTTCTGAATATATCATTACGTTTTTGTTCTATTAAACTGGCTTTTTTACCCGAAACTTTCGCTTGCGCAAACTGCTTTTTGGCAACTTGTTTCTCTTTTATTTCACCAATAATCAAACGTTCTCCAATTTTCATAGAGAGGTGATCCAGCGCTGCATTTTCAGGCAGTGGAAATAGATAAGTGGCATTTATCCAATTATCACTATCATTTTCAAAAATCTGCGTCACCGTCACCCGGTTAATTAAACCATTCACATGCATCTCTACCCTGCTTCTTAACAATGGAGCACTGTGTTTTATGCCGCTTTGAGTTTGGTATACAAGCCCCGCTGACGGCTCGATGCTGGCCAGCTCACTTGCAAACAAAGTGGGTGAAATTAATAGACAGGCAACTAGCATCTTTTTTATTAATAACAGGTATTTATTACAAGTTTGTAGTTTGAACTGGCACATAAAAACTCCTTAGAATTCCATCGCTGTAGAGATTGATTGTGTTTTAAAATCAAAGCTTAACGGCTGTATTTCCTGCTTCTCTGCCTTAACAGACAATTCCCCTTTTTCATCATTATTATTTTTAGTTTCCAGCTGCTGCTGGACTGACTTGGGACTATTTAACTGCTCAACTAAGGCGGTAATTTCAGCCTGGTAAGCATGGATTTCAACACGGCGATCTAAACGGTTATTTTCTTTGTTTT
>NZ_CEZLMY010000033.1:0-5191 GCF_983033635.1 Psychromonas sp.
GCGGCTGAGCCCCCCGGCAGTTTAAAGGGTAGAAAAGTGGCAACTCTCTGCGGTTTATCTGCAACCATTGCCATGAATTCGCCTCCCCATAATGTTCCATCTTCACCAAAGCCGTTGCCATCCCAAACCGCGCCGAAAGCTTGATCGATTATCTGATGTTCCATCATCGCCGCATAAAGATGAGCCACATGATGCTGAGTACTGATAATGGGCAGAGCAGCTTCTTTGGCTAATTGCGTGGTGACATAATCAGGATGTAAATCACAGGCGACAAAATCGGCTTCAACAGCAATCAAACTCGTCATTATTTTTTTTATTTTCCGATGGCGATCGACAGCTGCGACATTCTCAAGATCTCCAATATATTGACTTAGATAGAGTCGCTTGCCTTTGGTCAGGGCGATTGTATTTTTTAACTGACCTCCAAGTGCCATAATAGAGGCTTGTTCTGTTTCTAAAGGCAGATAATCCGGTACATAACCGCGTGCCCGTCTTAATAGCATGGGTTCATTATTAACAAATTTAACAATCGAATCATCTAAGCCCTGGTAGATTTCCCGATCGTGCATAACAAAGCCATCAACCATCTCCCCCAGCTGCTCAAGCGCCTGCTTATTATCACAACAAACAGGCTCGCCGCTGCGGTTGGCACTGGTAACAACGAGCGGTTTATTAACCGCTCGGCAAATAAGCTGATGCAGAGGGGTATAGGCTAACATTACGCCCATATAGGGATTATTCGGTGCTATGGCCGGACTAAGAGATAGGTTAGTTTGTTTATTTTCCAGTAATATAATGGGAGCAATCTCACTGCTTAACAGTAATTTTTCTTTATCTCCCATCAGGTAATCAGCTTCGACCAGTGATAAATTTGGATACATAACGGCAAAGGGTTTGCTCGGACGCTGCTTTTTCTCGCGCAGCCGTAAAACCGCTTGATGATTGCTCGCATCGACGACAATATGAAATCCGGTTAACCCTTTAACGGCTAGGATATTACCTGCCTCTAATGCAGCAATGGCAAGTGTTAATGCCTGTTCTTTTTCAGCAACAATCTCCCCCAGTTGATTAACATAACTAATTTGGGGGCCACATTGCGGGCAATTAATACCCTGAGCATGAAAACGCCGATCCTTGAGGTTTTTATATTCTTCTAAGCAATGATCACACATTGGAAAGGCATTTAAGGTGGTATGGCAACGATCAAAGGGTAACGCCTTGAGAATACTGTAACGCGGGCCGCATTGGGTGCAGCAGATAAAGGGGTATCGATAGCGTCTATTTTCCTTGGAGAACAGCTCTTTTTGACAGGTTTTGCAAATTCCGCTGTCGGGTGAAATATTCACTGCCCCGTCATTTTGACCGCTACTCTCTAAAATATGAAATCCACTGTCACCTTGGTTTTTTATCTGTTTTTTATTAAGTTGCTCTATCTTTGAAACTGCTGGCGCTTTTGCTTGCAGTTGCTGTAAAAACGTTTTGGTATCGACAGCTTCTCCCTCTATTTCAATTAACACAGATTGCCTGATATTACGCACCCAACCGGATAAATTTAGTTGAGAGGCGGTCACTGCAACAAAGGGTCTAAAACCTACACCTTGTACTCTACCCTGAACATTTATCTGATATCGCTGTTTCACATGCGCGCCTTGGTTAACTTAACTAAAGGTAGTTAGAAAATATAATCACTAAGCATAATAGAGATATTTTTCTGAGATTAATCATGCTGTTTTATCATTATAGTGAAATATATTAACATTAATAACGGATTATTAGTCTACCTTTAAAAGAGTGAGATCGGCTAACTTATCTGCGATTGAACTTTTCTCAATAGTCACTTTTATTCAATATATGACGCATTGATTTTAAAATTAACAAACACAGTGCTTACAACGATATTAGGAGCGTTTAAAAATGGACAAACCTCTTACTACACTCATCCATAATCAAGTTAGAGGCTATCGGGGTAATGCCGCTTATCTATTACAAATACTGCGTAATATCCAATTTTCCTGTGGCCATATTCCTGAGGATGCGATACAGCAACTGTCTACTGAATTGACAATATATCCTCCAAAAATTAGAGCGCTTATCGAGTTTTATCACTTTCTTCATTACCGAGACAGAGGGCATTATGATATCTACATGAGTGACAGCATTATCGATCATATATCGGGTAAAAATGAACTAAGCGAATATCTCTGTGAAAAACTCCAGGTTAAATTAAACCAGCCTAGAGCTGACGGCATCGTTACGGTAGCAAACAGCTCCTGTACAGGTATGAGCGATCAAGGTCCTGCTGCATTGATTAATGGTTTGCCATTAACCCGCTTAAGCAAAAAAAGAATCGATCAGATTGTCGGGAAAATTGAAAAAAATATTGAAGTTAAGGAGTGGCCAAAGGCATGGTTTGCTGTGGCTGATAATATCCAAAGTAAAGGAGTGTTGTTAAATATTGAAACTGAGCCCGGTGCGGCCATCAAAAAAGCACTTACAATGGATCCTCACTACACGCTTGCCGAAATTGATAAATCCGCCCTGCGGGGGTGTGGCGGTGCCGGTTTTAAAACCGCTTTAAAATGGAAGTACTGCCGATTAAGCGAAGAAAATGAGCGTTATGTCGTATGTAATGCTGATGAAGGAGAGCCTGGCACCTTTAAAGATCGCGTATTGCTTAACAGTTATGCCGAGCAGCTCATTGAGGGAATGACCATTTGTGCCTATGTAATTGGCGCCCGTAGGGGGTTTATATATTTACGTTATGAATATCAGCACCTCTATCAAAAACTCAATGCAGCCTTGCAAAAACGCCGAGAGGCTAACTTACTGGGCACTCGAATTCTAGGGAGTGGGCTGAGCTTTGATATTGAAATATTTATGGGTGCCGGCTCCTATGTTTGCGGAGAAGAATCGGCTTTAATTGAATCCCTTGAAGGTAAACGGGCCATCCCGCGAATCCGCCCCCCTTTCCCTGTCACCCGTGGTTACTTAGATAAACCCACGGTGGTCAACAATGTGGAAACCTTTTGTTATGCCGCACTCATTATAGAAAAAGGTGCTGATGATTTTTCTGCGCAAGGCATTTCCGGTTTTAGCGGATGTAAAATATTAAGCATCAGCGGTGATGTAGAAAAAGCGGGCATTTACGAGATCCCCTTAGGCTTGCCGGTGAAAAATATACTCAATTTATGCGGCGCAAAATCTGTACAAGCGGTACAGGTTGGCGGCCCCTCCGGTACTTTAATTACTCCCTCTGAATTTAACAGGGTTATTTCATTCGATGATCTCAATACCGGCGGTTCTTTTATGGTGTTTAACCAAAGCCGCGATCTTCTGGAAAATGCGCTTAATTTTACCCATTTCTTTATGAATGAAAGCTGTGGTTTTTGCACGCCATGTCGAGTGGGGACCAAACTGATGTGTGATTTAGCCGATAAAGTAGCGGCTGGACAAGGTGCCAGACTGGATCTGGACAGCATCAAACAGCTTAACCATGTGATGAATAAAATGAGTCATTGCGGGTTAGGGCAAAGAGCAGCAGAGCCCCTATTACAAACATTAGAAAAATTTCCAGAATATTTTGTAAAACGCATGACAGATAAAGACTACCAACCTTCATTTAATGTAGAAGAATCAATTCAACGTGCGATTGATATCGTTGAGATACAGAGCAATCAATAAGGTTATTGATTATTATGAGCAAGAGCAGCAAGCAGAGAAAGACATTCATTATAGATGGCCTTGAGATCCCTTTTATAGAGGGCGAAACAGTTATGCAGGCGGCTATTAAAGCCAATATCTATATTCCTCACCTATGCTTTAATCCTGAATTTACCCCTAACGGCAGTTGTAAAATCTGTACCTGTGAGATTAACGGCCGTAAAACTTCATCATGCTGCACCAAAGCTCAGCAGGGCATGCTGGTCAAAAATGAAACGCATGAACTTACCATGATGAGGCGCACTCTCGTTCAGATGCTGTTTGTTGAAGGCAATCATTACTGCCCTTTTTGTGAACGCAGCGGTAACTGTCAACTGCAAGCCCTGGCCTATGATTTGGGGATGACAGATCTTCATTTCCCGCGCTTTAATGCGAAAAGAAATGTCGATGCCAGTCACCCTGATATTATGATCGATCGAAACCGCTGTATTTTTTGTGAGCTTTGCGTAAGAGCGAGTATAGAGGTCGATAAAAAAGATATATTTACCATCGCCGGGAGAAGCATTAATAAAAGAATGGCCATTAATTCCAAAAGTGGGAATTTAAAAGACACCGAGATGAAAATTACTGATAAATCAGCCCATATCTGTCCGGTGGGCTGTATTATCATTAAAGGGCAAGGTTTTAAAACCCCGATTGGTGAGCGTATTTATGATAAACACTCCATTCGCGATGTGGGCAATATACGCCCCGATAGTTTGATAAAAGAAAAACAACAAACAGAAGCCACAGAGCTGCAGAAGAAAAAAATTAAAGTAGCCACCTGCTCTTTGGCCGGGTGTTTCGGCTGCCATATGTCATTTCTTGATATGGATGAACGGATCATTGAACTGCTTGAACAGGTTGAATTAAGCCGTTGCCCTCTTAACGATATAAAAAATTGCGCGCCAGATTGCGATCTGGGTTTAATTGAAGGCGCAGTCTGTAATACAGAAAATATTGAAGTGCTAAGGCACTTTAGAAAGAGTTGTAAAATTATTATTGCCGTGGGCTCTTGCGCTATTAATGGTGGCGTTCCTTCGCTGCGCAATAGTATTGATGTCAAAGCCTGTTTAGATGAGTCCTACCTTAACGGCATTGGCGTGGTGACCCCTAAGATCCCTACCGATAAAGAGATCCCCTATCTGCTTGAAAAAGTTCACCCCATTCATGAAGTAATAAAAGTCGATTATTTCCTCCCCGGCTGCCCCCCTCCTGCAGATGCTTTTTGGAAAATTTTCAATGATTTATTGGATGGAAAAGAGCCCGAATTACCCTATGACTTATTACATTTTGATTAATGGACGGCGCTATGGATAAATCCTTAGAAACTGCAGAAAATCCCGAGAACCTAAAACGATTTGTGATTGAACCTTTATCAAGAGTGGAGGGGCACGGCAAGGTGACCCTGCTTGTTGATGATAACAATCAAGTCCAACAGTGCCGTTTACATATTGTAGAATTTCGTGGATTTGAACGTTTTATTCAGGGA
>NZ_CEZLMY010000033.1:5201-12886 GCF_983033635.1 Psychromonas sp.
ATTCAGGGACGTCCCTATTGGGAAATTCCTATATTAGTGCAGCGACTTTGCGGTATCTGCCCGGTGAGCCATCATATCGCAGCAGGTAAGGCGATTGATATGATTGCAGGTGTAACAGAGCTGACTGAAACGGCTTATAAATTAAGACTGCTGTTACATTATGGGCAAACTCTGCAGTCCCATGCCCTGCATTTTTTTCATCTTAGCTCTCCCGATTTACTGTTTGGTTTTGAAAGTGATATTGACTGCAGAAATATCGTGGGTGTGATTGATAAACATCCTGAACTCGCTCTTCAGGGCGTAAAACTAAGGAAGTATGGTCAGGAGGTGATAAGAGTTATTTGCGGTAAGAGAATCCATGGTACAGGCTGTATCCCGGGGGGGATGAATAAGCCATTAAGCCGGGAGGATAATAACTATCTTCTCGGTGATATTGAACAAATTATCGCTTGGTCAGAGTGCGCGGTTAAAACGGCGAGAGATTGTTATTTAGCCAATGAACCTTTCCACAAAAACTTCGCGCTATTAAGGTCTAATTATTTAAGTTTAATTGGCAAAAATGGTGAACTGGATCTTTATCATGGCAAATTAAGATTAAAAGATGCCAGCGGTAACCTACTGTTTGATCAGCAGGATTATTGTGATTACCAAAATCTGATTCAGGAAGAAGTAAAATCATGGTCTTATATGAAATTCCCTTTTATTAAATCGCTCGGCAAAGAATCAGGTTGGTATCGCACGGGCCCATTAGCCCGGATCAATAATTGTGATTATATATCGACGCCGCGGGCTGAAAAAGCGCGTCAGGAATTTATCGCTTATGGCGGAAAAGAGCCGGTTCATTCTACATTGGCCTACCATTGGGCACGCATGATAGAGCTGCTTTTTTCTGCCGAAAAAATCAAACAGTTACTTAACGATTCTATCATTACGGGAGGCGATCTGATTGTTCAGGGTAAACGCCAAAATGAAGGCATAGGGGTTATTGAGGCACCTCGTGGAACTCTATTTCATCATTACCAGGTAGATGAAGATGATCTTATCAGCAAAGCCAATCTGATTGTCGCGACAACCCATAACAATAGCGCATTAAATGAATCGATACGCGTCGTAGCCAATCAACAAATTAATGGCCGTGAAATCAGCGAAGCTGTTTTAAATAATATAGAAGTCGCTATTCGTGCTTATGATCCCTGTTTATCCTGTGCCACCCATGCCATCGGGAAAATGCCGCTGAAAGTTGAAATGCGCCACCAGCAAAGCGGAGAACTTATCAGTCAGTTAATTAAAGATGCAGATGGCACTCTAAGACAATGACTATTACATTAAAAAAGAGGTAGTGATGGAAAAAGCGTGTCGGCAAGCTTTAAACCTATTTACCTGGGGCAATCCAAGCAGGGGGGATGACGCCATCGGCCCCTGCCTGCATCAAGTTATTAAACAGTTTATTGAGCAATTTTTACTTGAAAATATTCAACTTATAGAAGATTTTCAACTGCAGCCTGAACATATCTACGATATTAGTGAGGATGCCTGCGTTGTTTTTATTGATGCAAGCTTTCAAGGTGACACAGCCTATCAAATTGAACCCGTTATAACGGCTGCGGAGATTGGATATACCACTCATGCATTAAGCCCGGAAGCATTAATGACAATCTATGAAAAAACACAAAATAAACAATGCCCCCCCGCCTTTGTATTGAGTGTTCGCGGTTACTGTTTTGAGCTTGGCGCGCCCTTATCAAAACAGGCTGAAGAAAATATTAAACTCGCCACGCAATTTTTAAAGGAATTATTAGCATGTCAAGATCCTGTGCAGTTACTGCAGCACGCCGCAGTGACTGCAGAGGATAAGCCCGATGCATGAACTGTCAATTGCGGAAAGTCTTATCGAAATGATAGAGGAAAATGCATTAACGCATGACTTTAAAAAGGTGATTAAAATTACATTAGAAATTGGCGTGTTAGCCGGAATCGAAAAATCGGCTCTGCTTTTTTGTTTTGACGCTGCAGCCAAAAACAGCTTGGCAGAAGGCGCTGAACTTGTGATTCAGGATAAGCTTGCCAAGGGTATTTGCCAGCATTGTCATCAACCGATTATCACCTCAAGCTGGTATGAGCCCTGTCGCTTTTGCGGTCAGATGCGCATTAAAATTATCGATGGTGAGCAAATGATCATTAAATCGTTACAGGTGGAGAATTAAATGTGTAATATCTGTGGTTGTAATAAAGCCGAACACGCAGTTGAAACTATGCATAAGCATGCTGATCATCAACATGATCCTATCTCTGAACATCAGCATATTGATTGTGAACAAAATTCAGCAGCAGCTTCCGTAGCCCGTCTAAGTGGATCCCGCATGCTTGAAATTGAACAAAATCTTTTAGCTAAAAACAATTATTACGCCGAACAAAACAGGCAAAAGTTGCAGGCCGACGATATTTTCGCACTGAATTTCATCTCCAGTCCCGGATCAGGTAAAACCACATTATTAACGGAAATTATCAACCGCTTAAAAAAACAACATGTTATTTATGTGGTTGAAGGTGATCAGCAAACCGCTATCGATGCCGCGCGAATCAGAGAAACAGGTGTTAAAGCGACGCAAATTAATACCGGTAAAGGGTGTCACTTAGATGCGCATATGGTGGGTCATGCGATTGACCATCTTGATATGCAAAAAAATGCTTTTTTGTTTATCGAAAACGTCGGTAATCTGATTTGTCCTGCTGGTTTTGATTTAGGAGAAAATAATAAAATTGTTATCTTATCGGTAACAGAAGGCGAAGATAAACCTTTAAAGTATCCGGAAATTTTTCATGCCGCCGACCTTATGATTATTAACAAAATCGATCTGCTTCCCTACGTTAATTTTAATCTAAAACAATGCTGTGAATATGCAAAACAGATCAATCCCGATATAGAGATTATTCAACTTTCAGCCACTTCAGGTGAAAATATTGCTCAATTCAGCAATTGGTTAATTGCCAATAAAGCTGAGCTGCAATCTGGTTATTGTTCCAATAATAAAAAGGATCTTTAAAATGAAAATAAGAATCCCATTCATTATATTATTTACTACGCTATTAACTGCAAATTCTGCATGGGCTCACTCTTTAGCAGGCAGCTCTGATGCCTGGCATGCACTCGATCATCTTATTATCGCTTTTACGATAGCCTTTGTCGCTTTCGCCCTCTTTAAAATAGTCCTGTTTTTTTTAAAGAAACAGCGCAGCAAAAAATCATTAGATCTGCAGGATACACTTAAAAAAACATCAGTTAATAAATAAAACTAAATAAGAGAGTTGCCTATGTGCCTAGCAATCCCGGGACGGGTTATTTCTATTAATCAATCATCAGTGCCGATAACAGCAAAAGTTAATTTTAGCGGAATAGTAAGAGAGGTTGTCGTTGAGTGGATTGATGAAGTTGCAGTTAACGACTACGTTGTTGTTCATGCCGGATTTGCTATCAGCAAACTCGATGAAGAGGCAGCCTTAAAAACCCTGCAACTTTTTGGCCAATGGCAAACACAAAACGCGGAGTAACATCCCGTACGGGCACAAATACAGAAACAACAAAACTTAGGATAAGCTATGACATCATCAAGCATTATAATGGCTCATGGGAGTGGAGGTCGTCTTTCCAACATGCTTATCAATGAACTGTTTTTCCCGGCATTTAACAACCCGGTTTTAAATCAGGCTCATGATGGCGCGCTGTTAACCATAGAGTGCAATCAATTGGCTTTCTCCACCGATTCATTTGTGGTTAATCCCTATTTTTTTCCCGGGGGGAATATTGGCGATCTTGCCGTCAATGGCACAGTGAATGATATTGCCATGTGCGGTGCCGTGCCTAAGTTTCTTTCCGCAGCCTTTATTCTTGAAGAGGGGCTGCCGATTAATGACCTAAAAGAGATAGTTAACAGCATGGCTGCCGCTGCACAGGCAGCACAAGTAAAAATAGTGACCGGTGATACTAAGGTGGTCGAGCGAGGCTGTGGTGACGGCATATTTATTAACACTTCAGGGATAGGTATTATTAACCACCAGCAGAAAATCTCACCGGAAAATGCACAAGTTGGGGATGTTGTTATCACCAATGGCTATATCGGCGATCACGGTATTGCCATCTTGTCACAGCGAGAAGGCTTGTCTTTTGAAACCACTATTCAATCGGATACAGCCGCCCTGCATACCCTGGTCGCCACAATATTAAATGCTTCTGCCAATGTCCATCTACTAAGAGATCCCACCCGAGGCGGACTTGCCAGCACCTTAAATGAGATAGCCCAAGCAAGTCAGATAGAGATACGCCTTCAAGAGTCCGCCATTCCAATTCGTGATTCGGTTCAAGCTGCCTGCAATCTACTGGGATTAGATCCGCTGATTATTGCCAATGAAGGTAAATTAATTACGATTGTTCCCCAAGTAGATGCGGGGGCAGTGCTGCAAGCGATGCAGCAGCACCCGCTTGGCAAAGAGAGTGCCATTATCGGCCAAGTACTGGATAGAAACGTCGGCAAAGTCACCCTTGAAACCACTATCGGTAGCTTAAGAATGGTAGAGATGCCGCTTGGTGAGCAATTACCTAGGATCTGTTAATGGATAATGATTTATTGATTAGACTTAGCAATAAAAAATGTCTGTTTCTATGCAGTGCCTTTAATGGCTTGAGTCAGAAGTTTTGGGTTAATTTTTCTCATTTATTTAAAGAGAGTCAATTAATGGTGGGAATTAATCCAGCGGGCATTAAAGCATTTCAGCCCGACTTGATTATTTGTCCCTTTTTAGAGCATTACATTCCCGATCAGATCTGGTCTGCCATCCCCTGTTTTATTGTTCATCCGGGCCCCCCGGATGAAGCTGGACCCAGTGTATTAAACTGGGCTATTTTAGAAGGAAAAACGGACTGGTCTGTCTCTATTATTCAAGCCAATGCGCAGTGGGATGCAGGGCCTGTTTGGGCGCAAGCTAAATTCAGACTGCCTGTGGCATCATTGTCGACTATCTATCGACAACAGATATCTGATTGGGCTCTGGAGATACTTCCCCTTGCTTTAACGCATTATTATTCAGACAAACAGCCTCTATTAGCCGATCCTCTTTATCGAAGACGAATATCACAGCAACAGCTGAGCATTAAATGGGATCAACCAACAGCGGCTATAATTAAAAAGATTCATGCGGGCGACAGCCAGCCAGGTGCCCCGGCAATAATTGAGAATAATCACTATCTTGTTTACGGCGCGCGCATTGGCGAGTCTGATACCTATTTAAAAGAGACACCGGGAGAGATTATTATGCAGCATGACGGTCAGATCTGTGTAAGTACACTGGACGGCTGCGTGTGGATTTCGCGAATGGCACGCATTACTGAAAATATAAAAATTCGGCCAGTCGATCTGCTGGCTCAATCGGAAATAACGTTTTGAGTGAATTTAAATGAGCGAAATAAGCTATCAAACTCTCAATAATGTCGGGCATATTAAATTCCCTATTCACAATGGTGCAATGGATTTAAAAGATTGCAGGCAGCTTTTTGAAACCATTCAATCTGCCAAAGAAGATGACTCCATAAAAGTAATTGTACTTTGGGGCGGCCCTGACTTTTTCTGCAACGGCATTGACTTAAATGCCATTCACTTACAATATAACGCCTCTATTCTGGCTTATAAAAACCTCAAAGCCTTGAACAAAATAGTACATGCCATTTTAACAGCAGACACTAAATTAGTAATTAGCGCCCTGCAGGGCTCTGCCTCTGCCGGCGGCGTTATGATGGCAATTGCAGCGGACTTACGCTATGCCAGAAAAAACGTAGTGCTCAACCCTTCCTATGCCAATTTAGGCCTGTGCGGCTCTGAATATTGGTCGGTACTTTTACCCGCCATGATAGGTTACGGCTGTACGCAAAAGTTACTCTATGAGGCATGCCCTATCTCATCAAGTGAAGCCTTACGCTTAGGATTAATTCATCAGCTAGTCTCTGGCGATCTGGACGCTTTTGCAGAAAATATAACAGCCAAGGCTGAATATTTAGCCTCAACCAATATTGATGCCAGATTAGCGGCTAAAACCGTGCTTAATCACCGTTTACTGGATGAGATGGAGAGTCAGGTAAAACTTGAATTAGAAAAAATGAAAGAGTGCTGCAATCATCCGGAGTTCGAATCAGCAAGAAGCCGTTTTGTAGAAAAAAACAGTTGCCAACAACCCTTTCTCTGCGCTGCACCGGGCAATATCAGCGATAGCAATAAAAGTGACTGCGATGAATAAAAAACTAAATTTGGATGCCTTTAAAAACCGGGAGATTGTCAATAAGCTGGCACAAGAGATCAAGTTAATCAGTGAGGATATGGCGCCGGTAAAAATCATGCATATTTGCGGCAGCCATGAAAATGCCATTGTCCGCTACGCCATCCGCCAATTTTTACCCGCACATATTAAGCTTATTGCCGGACCGGGGTGTCCTGTCTGTATCTGCCCCGTCGAGGCGATTGATGAAGCGATCACCCTTTCTCTGCAGCCCAAGGTCACAGTGCTCACTTTCGGAGATTTATTGCGGGTACCTGCAACTAAAACCTCGTTAGAGGAGGCGCGAGTTAACGGCGGCAGTGTAAAAATCGTCTACAGCCCGCTGGATGCGATAAAATTGGCCTTAGACTCTCCGCAGCAAACCTTTGTTTTTTTCTCTGTCGGTTTTGAAACAACGGCAGCAGGAATTGCCGGATTGATACAATCAGGAATCCCTAAAAATCTGCTTTTTCTGATCGCCAATCGCTATATGCCGCCGGTATTAAAATTATTAATGGAGGTGCATGATGAAACCTTACAAGGTTTTCTACTAGCAGGTCATGCAACAGCGATTACTGGGCTTGGGGTTTATGATTTTATGCACAATGAATTTAAGCTGCCCTGCGCCGCTGCTGGTTTTGAACCCGTTGATATTCTGCTGGCTATTCGGGAACTTTTAAAACAGATTAAAAGCAATCAATACGAAATTATCAATTGCTACACAAGAGTCATCCAGACAGAGGGTAATCTGATCGGTCAAAAATGTTTAAATGAAGTGTTTGATCTTAAAGCGGGGATCTGGCGTGGTATTGATATGATCGAGGATTCCGCCTACATCCTTAAAGATAAATATGCCTTTCTTGATGCAAGAAAACAGCTTATCTGCAAACCGGATTATCCGCCACAAGCCCATCACCCAAGCTGTGTCTGTCATCGCGTGATGCTCGGAGAAGTTGAACCGCAGGATTGTAAATTATTTAAAAAAGCCTGCACCCCCAGCTCCCCCTTTGGTCCCTGTATGGTGTCCCCGGAAGGGACCTGCCATGTCAGATATAGCTATTCTGAAATTAACATAGATTTTATTTAAAAGGGCTGGCGATTTTAAGCTACGCCTTAAATCTCTGGCGCTGCAGCGGTAGCCCTTTATAATTTTCCTTACTTAACACCACCCAGCTAGCAACTCACACTACAACTACTGAATTACGCTCGACACAATAGTCAGTTTCAAAAAGGCCATACACGTCCATTCACATGCTTTTTCACACTGTGCAGCTTGTATTCCGTGTTTCCAGCGCAAATACGGAACTTTTTCACCTTTCTACAACAGCTTTTCCGCCTTTCAACAATAGGACCCGCCTATTGTAAAATACAACTATTTGATAAAC
>NZ_CEZLMY010000033.1:12896-30711 GCF_983033635.1 Psychromonas sp.
AGGCCATACACGTCCATTCACATGCTTTTTCACACTGTGCAGCTTGTATTCCGTCGAATAAATGTTAAATTTACAATAAAATTTGCAGTTAAATCAACAAGTAAAGGATTTTGTATGAATCAAATTTACAGCGAAAATTTAGCACTTCGTTTCCCTCTCAAGTTCAGACCAATTGAAAGCTATAAGGTTTCCCCTAGATCTTTCGGTAGCAATAGAAGCGGAGGAAGAAAACATGCTGGTTGTGACTTATATGCTTCTGCTGGAACTGATGTTTTATCTATGCTTGATGGGAAAGTTATAAATATTTATGACTTTTATCTTAGTACTAAAGCTATTGAAGTTGACCATGGAAAGTTTATTGCTAGATATGGGGAAATATCAAATGTTACTAATGGAATAAAAATAGGTTCAACCGTTAGCCGTGGTGATGTAATCGCAAAAGTAGGTACTTTAAAATTTAAAAGTGGTCAAACTATGTCGATGTTACATTTGGAGTTATACGGTAAATCCAAAACAGGTGCACTCACTGACCGAAATAACCTCCCTTATAAACGACGAGCAGATCTAATTGATCCTACACATTATCTTAACTCAGCTTTAGTTAAGTCGGTTTAAAATGAAATATATATACTTATTTTCATTGTTAGTTCTTGTGGGCTGTAGCATAAATTCAAATAAATCTAACCAAGCAAGATTACATGAAAAACTTTCCCCTTTAGTGTTTACATCAACACATTCTATAAGCGGGGATTTCAATGGTGATGGATTGTTAGATGAGGCTACTATCATTCAATATACTGGTAGATTTCAAGTTTCAAAGAGTATAAATGAAAAGCAATTTTGGACAAAAGGCCAAAGCAACAATGAGGTAGAGCAGGCCTTAATTATTGTTTTAGGTGTTACTAACGTAAACAACAAAATGTATGCGTTACATTATGGTTTTTCTCGATTTAATACGCCATCTTTTTCACTTTTTGCTATGACACCTGATGATAAATCTGTAGTTGAGTTAACGGCAGATGGTAATGTAATTGGAATTCCTTCAGAAGCTGGAATTGATGAATTTGTTTTTTTTAAAAACAATGAATTATTATTTTATTCCCCTGAAGAAATCCCATAAAGTAAATTTAACAAAGGAATATAAATGCTTTTAATTAATAGCATCTATTTTACTGCCGTTAGATATATCTCTAAGGTAACTCGAGCAGGATTGAAATTAACTAATAACAAGGATATCACTACGATGAAATTAAATAAAACTGGTTCTAATAAGCCTTCCTCTGCATATGTTTTAGCAACTTGGGGGGCGTTAGTTATCAGTGTTACCCACAATTAGTGGACACCTTCTATAGTTAGATTATGTCTAATATTGAGGTGACTTATGACTAAGAAACAAACTTAAGCATATACAAAAGAGTTTCGCAGAGAAGCAGTATTACGTACGGATAAAGCAGGCAATAATTCCGCTTCTGTCGCTAAAGAACTCGGTATCAGTTCTCAGCAAATTTATAACTGCCGTCGTCAGTTTAATCGCTTGTCAGACAAGCAATTTAATACCTTGAATGGTGTTAATTACTAGAAAAAAGAGAGTGAAGAAGTACGCCGTTTAAAGCGTGAATTACATGAGAAAAATCAAGAGATAGAGTTTTTGAAAAAGGCTACGTTTCCGTTACTGCAATACCAGCTCGACTTTATCGAGCGAATCAAGGCGCTTTATTAGCTTTCTGTGTTTGTATCTATTCGATAAGCTAGTTCACAAAAAACAGCCCTCGATAAGCATTCTACTGAGAATACTACGAGGGCAGCTTGGGTTCAGTGCTGCGATTTAACTGATTTGCTTTGCCGTTATTTAAGCGGCTTTAAGCGCTTCTAGCTGGCTTGCTAGGTATTCATCTAGGGTGCCTTGGAAGTTAATTATTTCTTTATCTTTAATATCGATAATACGTGTCGCTAACGATGAAACAAACTCGCGATCATGGCTGACAACAATTAACGTGCCTTCGAACTCTTTAAGTGCATTATTTAGCGCTTCAATGGCTTCCATATCCATGTGATTGGTAGGCTCGTCCATAATTAATACATTTAAGTCAGACATCATTAACATACCAAATAACAGACGGTTTTTCTCTCCACCTGAACAGTTACGGGCTTTTTTATTCGCATCGTCATCACTAAACAATAAGCGTCCTAACATGCCACGTACCATTAAGTCGTTATGACAAGGTCGACGCCATTGCGACATCCAATCCATGATGGTTAGCTCGTTTTCAAATAACTTACCGCTATCTTGCGGGCAGTAGCCGATAGTCGCATTTTCAGACCATTTCACCACACCTTCATTATTTTTTAACTCATTCACTAAACAGCGTAAAAATGTTGTTTTACCGACACCATTTTCACCGATAATCGCCAGTTTTGCGCCAGCTTCTAAGATTACTTCACCTTTTTCGAACAAGATCTCATCATCAAATCCATGCCCTAGGTTTTCTAATACAAGCGCTTGGCGATGCATCTTTTTACCGGGTGAAAAACTGAGACTAGGACTAATACGGCTGGACGATTTCACGTCATCCAGTTTAATTTTGTCCATCTTTTTAGCGCGAGAGCTGGCTTGTTTTGCTTTAGAAGCGTTAGCACCAAAGCGGTTTACGAAGTCCTGCAACTCTTCAATCTCAGCGCTTTTCTTAGCATTACCGGATAAAAGCTGTTCACGTAATAAGGCAGATTGTGCTAAGAAGAATTCGTAATTACCCGGATAAATACGTAATTCGCCGTAATCAATGTCAGCCATGTGTGTACAAACTGCATTAAGGAAATGCCTGTCATGAGAAATGATGATCATGGTGCATTTGCGTTTGTTTAACTCACCTTCTAACCAGCTGATGGTATGAATATCCAAGTTATTGGTCGGCTCATCAAGCAGCAATATTTCTGGATTTGCAAACAGCGCTTGTGCAAGTAAAACACGTAATTTCCAGCCAGGTGCAACCTGCTCCATTAAACCGTAATGGAATGACTCTTCAATACCAGCTTCAAGTAGGATCTCCCCCGCACGACTTTCGGCGCTGTAACCATCCATTTCGGCAAACTGACTTTCAAGATCACCCACTCGCATGCCGTCTTCTTCACTCATATCAGGTTTGGCGTAGATACTGTCTCTTTCTTGCTTCACTTTCCATAGGGCTACGTCCCCCATGATCACAGTATCAATTACGCTGTATTGTTCGAATGCAAACTGATCTTGGCTCAGCGTACCGATTTTGAATCCCGGTGTAATGGAAATATTGCCGGAGGTAGGCTCGAGCTCTCCACTGAGGATCTTCATGAAAGTTGATTTTCCACAACCATTTGCACCGATTAAACCGTAGCGGTTACCGTGGCCAAATTTAGCCGAAATGTTTTCAAACAGTGGCTCAGGGCCAAATTGCATCGTGATATTCGAGGTAGAGATCAAAGAAGTATTCCTAAGTTTTGCTAACGAATCTTTGTTAACGAGTATTGGGATGACAAACATGCCTCAAAATGAAACGTGCGTTAAGTCACAATAATATGGTCGCGCAGTATACAGAGTAAGCAGCTAAGTTACGAGCCTAGATGTGATGAAGATTAATAAATGAAAAAACAACTGGGGTAAAACAACTGGGGTCAGAGTAATACTCGGCCCCCAATTATCACCTTCAAGAGGGCTAGCGGCTTCCTCCAGACCTACCCTCGCAGATAATCCCTTGCCATTCGCTAGTAGTTGGCGTTTGATAACAAATATTTTATCAAACGCAGACCTTCCTACATAGGACTTTCACCTCATCAGCGCATGGCGTTAAGTGAAGTTATGGATAACAGACTGAAAAGACAGGACTGGCAAACCTTTTCCTCTGGCAGTCCAGATTTTAACCATTAATAATCAATCCATTAGATATTTAAATTTTTTTAAATAGAAAATATTCAAAATATAGCTATCTATATATTCACTTATCGGTTAATATTTAAACCGCTCTGTAATTCAGGGTTATTAATGCAATTGTAAAGTCCAAGTTTCCCTCAGATACATCATCATTGTTGTCCTTAGTGTTTCCTTTAGCTTCATCGTCACATTCAATAATTCAGTTATCAGCACATCGCTATTTCGCGATATTTTTTAATGAATTTATATAAGGGACACAACATGTCTAATTCAACTACTGGCTTAGTAAAATGGTTTAACGAAGAGAAAGGCTTTGGTTTTATCTCTCAAAATGATGGCGGAGCTGACGTATTTGTTCACTTCCGAGCTATCGCATCTGAAGGCTTTAAAACACTTACAGAAGGACAAAAAGTCTCTTTTGAAGTTGAACAAGGCCAAAAAGGTCTGCAGGCTGCAAATGTAATCGCGCTATAAATTTATAGTGTACATACAGTAGATATTGGTATACCAATATCTACTTTGATTTATCACTAGGATAAATCTTTTATATCGAACCAATACAATAACTTATATTACTCTCAGAAAATATAAACAGCGCTAACAACCTCTTTGCGTATGTATCATAAGGTTTTATATTTTCCACGTCAGATAATGATAAATAAGATTATTTCGGTTCATTCAAACAAAACAATTAAGGATATTTATGGCTAGAACAACTGGTAGAAAAAGATTTTGGTTTCACCAAAACCGCGAAGAAGATAAAATACAAACAACTAAACAAGATGAAAAATTGAACAATAATTAAATTTAATAAAATAGAATAAAATAAACTGATATGTAAGCTATTTGCGGGGAGCCTCTATCCTCTTTCAAATAGCGTTATCTAAGTTCACCGAGCCTCTATTACTTTCTCTTATTATCAATCACTACAAACTATCTTCCTGATAATTGGTTAACTATCTATTCTATACAATCGTTATATCTGTACTGGAGTGGCTTTGGGAGCAGTTCTTCTCTTATTCTTTCTGAATTTAACAAAATTGAAGCCTAACGTTTAGAAGTAACAAGCCTGATTTCTAGCAATATTGATAACCTATTGTGACCACAACTCACAGATTTTCAGTGGCTCCGCCTGCTGGCATATAGTTGCAAGCAGATTGGGATCAACGGTTTTGTTGTTTACGCAGCTATGGATAAAAGACGCCTGCTGTTTTTCCATTTCTTGTTCTTCCTGATATTGATATTCAATCAGTTGTAATCCGATAGCAGTCGCTTGACGATCCAGGTTTTCAAGAATAGGAATAATCTATTTTAAACCTCGATACTCTGGATTTTTCTTATACTCAACGATAACGGATTGAAGGTAATCGGCTCTTTTTCTATCATAATTTTTATATTCGACTAACTCTTCCAATTCCATCTTTTCTTGAGCAAATTGAGATGTGAGCTCCATGACTCTGGATGAAACTCTATTTATTACCGCTTTTAAGCCCCTGACATAATCACTATGCTCGTTGAGTTCCGCCAATCGGTTAATTTCAAAAGATGATTGATTGCGGGCGATTGTGAGCAAGTTATCGTTACAAGTTCTAAATTCCTGCTCAGACAAGATTTGCGCTGCGTCAGCGGCAAAGACTGGAACTTGCATACTGATTAGTAATGAAATAAATGACTTTAACTCAATCGGAGTAAAATGGATCGCCAGTATCTTTAGATTATTAACTTCTTTGTTTAGTTTATCGAGTAAAACAACAGCTTCTCAGAGGTCAGTCGTTTTTAAACTGAGGGTATATGAAAACTTATTATTGAACTTTCTAAAGATGAAACGAAAGTAATAAGTATTGTAACGCAGATATAAGTGATTAAAACCTTGCACAGAGATCTCCTTGCCGTGTAACAAAGAGTGTGACAAATAGTGTAACAAGTTAAGGGGTTTTGCTTAGATGTGCATGGAAGAACAGGTGGCGTTCGCCAATTAACCGGGATCTATCGATAATCATCATTCGTGTAATTCTGAAATAGGTCTGCAATCGCTCACAGGCTCAAGCGACCGACCAGCTTCCAGTATGGGCCATACCTCAGGAAGCCTATTTGGTCTTGCTTCGAACCTGGGATGCTTGAGTTGCGACATTTTCATTACATTTTTTGTTTGCCAGCTGTCTTCAAATTATTGGTAACGTATTGGGTAATAATGAACAACTGTTTATTGCCCTGCAAGTTCTTTCTCTTTAGCAATTAAGGCAACAACCCCCGTATACAGATCTTGCACGCATTGAACTTCTGTCACACCTAAACGTCTGCGGTTACTGACATCGTAAATATAGCCTTCACTCTCAGAATGCTCACCATGAATGCCCCGGATTTGTAAATGATGTTGTTCAGTGATTGAAGTGAACTCAGTCATATCTAGGCCTAAATTTGGCAGTTTAATATGTACACTGGCGCGCATAGCAGTGCCTAAATTAGTTGGGCAGCTACTAACATAACCAAGGCGTGAGCTAAAAACAAAATGCAAGTGTCGCTCAAGCTCAGTTAATGCCTGGGCTAAGCGCAGAAATACTTGTTGAATATTACCACCCGCTTGCATAGAAATAATGCGTAATTGATCTTCTTCGTTAACCCAAACCAAGAAGGTCTTCTCATCATTATGATAAATACCACGTCCTGCAGGCCAATCGCGATTCAACCCTGCAGCCCCAAGATACTTATCGCCAGCTTTAAACAAAAAATGATCATCAATCAGTCGAGCCTGCACCGCCGCGCTCATTCCTGCTAAAGCATAATAATGACCCGATAATGAACCTGAAAGCTGAGTCAATGCTGCAACAATCTTGGCTTCAACTTCATCTCGTTGCACTATTGATATAGCAGGACCTAATGGCATATTGACAAGATTACGAGCAACACGGATACGCGTAGAAACAATATAGTGATTATCCGGATCGGGATTATGATGATCAATCTCAGCAGGATTAAGATTGGTTGAATGTAATTTACTCCCTGTGAATCCGTGATACTGACGAATAATAGGGTCGAACAAGGGTGAAAAACAAGTATATGATTCAGGATCTCCAGCGTATACACCAATGCCGCTATCAGGATTAACAAGCCCTGAATTAATCGCATCCTTCAAGCTAAAACCATTTTTAGTGACCACACCTTTTAACTGTTCAAATACGTCTTTAGTTAAATTCTTTGCCATTAACGACTGATATTCTGCAGTAAAGTCTGGATACTCCATAAAGTCCTACTATTTATCCACCTAAGTATTAGCGCTATAAATTACAATTAAACAGATTCAAATACTAGCGGAAATTACAATACATAGTCATATGTGTGAGATAACAACTTAACACATAAAACAGCAGATCAAATTTTAATTATATAGTACGAGTACATTACTGCTAATAAGTCCATTTGATAACCATCTTAACTAAGCCCTGTAAACTATACTTACTCGATTACTTTAGTGAGGTGTCGTCATGGCTAAAATAAAGTTCAATTTCAAAAAAGTATATCAATTCAATCGTTTATTACTAAATTAGTGGCTAGCTTAATTGAAAAATCCGCACTAACTGCAGAGGTTGATCAGTTTGATAAACGCAAACGTCACTTAACCATCAGTAAAAAAGGGTTACAACTATGCGCAGAGATAATGCAGAAACAGCAGCCTGATATTAGTTTGTGTTTTAGCGATTGGCAGGATCAGGGTCTGCAGCAGATGTAAAAACACAGCGAAAAACTGATGAAATGGTTGGATGAAAATCGTTTATAAAAAATTACACTACATATCTTAAATGTTGATAGAAAGAGTAAGGCGCTAAGCTTAGTCAAGCCCCTTACCCATGATTTCTACTCTTCTAAGGTGCTGAGATCCCCCTCATCCTGTCCTAACGCGCGCGCCTTTAATATACGGCGCATTATCTTACCGGAGCGGGTTTTAGGTAAATTATCAACAAAGGTAACATCTTCGGGTTTTGCTATTTTACCCAGCTCATTGGCAACATGCTCGATAAGCTCAGCCTGCAGTGCTTTGTCGCCCACTAATCCCTCATTAAGAATAACAAAAGTATGGATAGCATTACCTTTTAGTTCGTGTGGCAAACCAATCGCAGCGGCTTCAGTAACGGCTGGATGGCTGACTAATGCACTTTCAATTTCAGCCGTACCGAGACGATACCCCGAGACTTTCAGTACCTCGTCCATACGCCCTATTACCCAGATATAGCCATCGGCATCTATCTTCGCGGAATCGCCTGCTTTGTAGTAGCCTTTATCCTTATAATCCCCCCAATAAAGGTCAGCATAGCGTTGATCGTCGCCCATAATGGTACGTGCCATACCTGGCCAAGGATTTTTAATCACCAGCTTGCCCTCTTCACCGCATGCAACTGCATTGCCTTGATCATCAACCACGCCAATCTCATTACCAAAAAAGGGTTGCGCTGCAGAGCCGGGTTTAAGAGGAGTAATAGGCAGTGGACAGATCATAAATCCGCCCGTTTCGGTTTGCCACCAAGTATCAATAATGGGGCATTTACTGTTACCTATCACCTCATAAAACCAGCGCCATGCTTCTGGATTTATGGGCTCGCCGACACTGCCTAATAAGCGTAAAGAGGAAAGATCATGGCGTTTTGCCCACTGATCGCCAAAGCGCATCAGGCCACGTATCGCAGTTGGTGATGTGTATAAAATATTGATGCCATACTTTTCTACCATTTGCCACCAGCGATTCGGATAAGGATAGTTTGGCGCACCTTCATACATCATAATGCTGGCACCATTAATTAAAGGACCATAAACAATATAACTGTGCCCTGTTATCCAGCCCGGATCGGCAGCACACCACCAACGATCATCAGGTTTAATATCAAAGGCCATTTTGTGGGTAGTGCTGGTATAAACACTATAGCCACCATGGGTATGCAACATTCCTTTAGGTTTGCCTGTGGTGCCAGATGTATAGAGGATAAACAGAGGATCTTCAGCGTCTAACTGCAGGGTGTCACATTTAGCACTAGCGATAGGCAGCGCTTTTAGATCGTGATACCAAAAATCACGCTCAGCTTCCATATTAACATCGAGCTGATTATATTTAACCGTGATACAAACTTCGATTGTCGGGGAGCGTTTCATCGCCTCATCGGCAATACTTTTAAGATCAATTTTTTTACCACGCCTTGAACCGCCATCAGCCGTAATTAAAATTCGGCTATGCGCATCACTAATACGTGAAGCCAATGCTTCATAACTGAAACCACCATAAACGACACTGTGAATAGCGCCGATTTTAGCGCACGCTAGCATGGCAAAAACCAGCTCAGGGACTTGCGGCATATAGATAGTCACTATATCGCCTTTTTTAACCCCCATACTTTTAAGAATATTAGCAAACTGGCAAACCTCACGATTAAGCGCATAATAGGAAAAGCTGCGCATATCACCCGCTTCACTCTCCCAAATAATCGCCAACTTATTACGATCTGCTCCCTTTAGATGACGATCAATCGCATTTTGTACTATGTTGGTTTTAGCTCCGACAAACCATTTATAAAAAGGTTTATTACTCTCATCTAAGACTTTATCCCAAGGTTGATACCAATCAAGCAGCGCAGCTTGCTCAGCCCAAAACCCCTCTCTGTCTTCAATCGAACGTTTGTACAGTGTTTTATATTCCTGCACATTAGCTTGCGCAATGACCTCTTCAGAAGGGAAGTAAAGTTGTTGCTTAGAATCTGACATAATATCACCCATGTTAACAATTTGTTAACTGAGTATAGAATGAATAAATTATTAACCGCCTGATATTTATTAAAATATTTAATTCCACTGCAACTATTTGATGCAAAACATCAATTCAGACACTTTTATTGCTTTGCGAGTGCAGGCGCAGCAGTGGCTGGGTCACCCATTAGTTAGTTCCGGTCAAGCAGGTATGTAAATTCCATATGAAATGAGACTAGAATTTACCAGTCTAATGGCGCAGATTTAATCTAATTTTCATAATACTCTTTGAGTTTGTGTTGTAATTCTGGGGAGAGATTTTTTTGAGAAGCAGAGATATTAGTCGCCAACTGATTGATATACAAACAGTTGGCAGAACAGATGGAGTTCGCCGATTAACCGGGATCTATCGATAATCATCATTCGTGTAATTCTGAAATAGGCCTGCAATCGCTTACAGGCTCAAGCGACCTACCCGCTTCCAGTATGGGCCATACCTCAGGAAGCCTATTTAGTCTTGCTTCGAAACTTTGGATGTCCGGAGTTTCGTTTTCAACCTGAGTTTTTAAAACGAATCTTTCTGGACTGACAAGCATTAAAGATTATTCAAAGTTTATAGTTTATATGTCCGAATTCTGCGATTTACATCAAAGTAAATAATTTGTAGCTAGGTTGTTAACTGGTGCGGAATGGCTGATAATTATTAATTCTCTATTGATATTCGAGTAATTAATAAATATGCCTATTTTTTCAATTATTTTAGTCTCAACCGGTTTGCTTTTCTTATTGCTTAGTTTAAAACCCGCGCTGAATATCTGCCAACAAGATGGCAATATTGGCTGGCGTATTTTAATGCTACTAATTGTTTTTTTTGCAATCGCTTACCTCTCCTATCTTTATTATCTATCCAGTGTCATAGCTGTCACTTTTGTTGAAAATAGTCTCTCCACAATTCTTATGGCAGGCGGTTTATTTGTCTTTCTGGTGATAAACTTTAGTTTTAAAAGCATCCTTAAAATTCAACATATTGCAGAACAAGAGCATCATAACTCATTACATGATTCCTTAACGGGCTTACCCAATCGCACTTGTTTTTTAGATACGATTAAAGAAAAAATAGATAATTCCCATGCGTTTTCCATTTTTGTTTTAAATATTAACAACTTTAAACATACTAATGATCTGGTGGGGCACTATTTTGCCGATCAACTGCTTATTAAAATCGCAAATTCAATTCGCAGTCAATTACCCGAAACCTGCTTTTTTGCCCGTATTGGCGGGGATGAATTTGCGCTAGTTTCTAACGCCATCACAAAAACTGAGATTAGCGACATAAATGAAGGAATTCATAATTTATCCCAATCCCCTTACCATATTAATGGCTACAACCTAAAAATTAATTTCAGTCTCGGCTGCACTCTTTTTCCTGAAAATAGTAGGCAGATGGCCACTCTGTTGCAACAAGCTGATATGGCTATGTCTGCTGCAAAACAAAAACAGATTGAATATATGGTTTTTGATAATACCTTAGCTAACGATGTCAAATATCGTCTTAAAATCGCCAGCCAATTACATCACGCGCTACAAAAAAAACAATTTGAACTCCATTACCAGCCGCTAGTAAAAAGAGAAAAAGGGAGTATTTATCATTTCGAAGCGCTAATTAGATGGCCTCAAGAAGATGGAGGGTTTATTTCCCCCGATAAGTTCATTCCCATCGCAGAACAAAATGGCCTAATCAAAGAGATCACACTTTGGGTATTAGATCAAACAGCCGAACACCTACAAAGATTCAAAGAGGTAAGTATTGATGCCTGTATCCATATCAATTTATCCGCTCGAGATCTGCAGGACGAAGACTTTCCCTTACAACTGTCTGAGCGAGTAAAAGAGCAACATATTTTACCGCATCAACTGGTATTAGAAGTAACGGAAACGGCTATGATGACTGATATGGCAACTACCAAAAAAATATTATTACAGTTAAACCAACTGGGATTTTTAATTAGCCTTGATGATTTTGGAACAGGATTTTCTTCTCTTTCCCTACTAACCGAATTCCCTATCCATCAAATTAAAATTGATCGATCCTTTGTAATACCAATGCAAGTAGGCAATCGCAACCATGCCATTGTTCGCTCTACTATTATTTTAGCCCATAATTTAGGTTGCAGTGTTGTTGCTGAAGGGGTAGAAACAAAAGCACTTGTGGATGAATTACAAGCTTTACAGTGCGATTATTTGCAGGGATATTACTACAGTAAACCACTCCCCATTGAACAGGTCATAAAATTATCTCAAGCAGTAGCGAGATCCAATAACGCATAGGGAATGCCTTTTGGTTACACGTTACATTCTCTTGCTCAGTTTTATCTTAGCTACTTGCGTTTCACGAGATTGGATCATAACCACCTCCTAGAGGTGCAGCAATGTATAACTAAAAAGTAGACGAGCGTTAAAAATCATCCAAAGTTTATGGGTGTCTGAAAAATATCTCTTCATGCTAGTGCCAGCTCAAGCCAATAAAGTTTTTGATCTTAATGACTCACTGTTTTTTGCCGTAGCAGATAGGTTTTTTGGCAAGTTATCTCTGCTAACACAAGAATGCACTGGAACTTTATTAAATCTAGAAAGCGTATCCATGATCGATTCAGGTGGTATCTCTTCACTATTGAAATTAATAGAACAATGTGAAAAGTCCAATACTAAAATCCATTTAAGTAATATGAATCGCTCGGTTGCTCGGCCACTGATCAAAGCCAAACTCAATAAAAGACAGGATAGCCTAGCTTTATTTCCCACCATCGAAGAGGCTCAAACCGCTTTTTTGCCCCCCTAATATTCACTTGTAAGAGACACAAAGCAAAAGTGCTTTATTATATAAAACGGGTTAAATATGACTTAATGAAGTACCCATAACGAGCTCAATAGATAATGATAAGAGCAGCAAAAAAACAGGCTGTCATTGGCAAATGTAGCAGAAGAAATAGCACCATCAAATCATGGCATAGCTTTAAAATGTCAGCACTTTATCTGCTTCCAATGTCCACTGCGACAACTCAATTAAAGTACTTATCTGTGCACCTTCAATCAATGTCAGAGCGGTCACGCCACGTGCGTCTATACAGGTTTTACATAGCTTTAGTTGAGCGCCCTGTGCTAGCAATATATCTAGCATCTGCTCAATATTATAACCTTCTGATGGTCGCTGATTGACCAGTGCAGCAGTCACCGCATCAGACATTAAGAAGAGGTTAATGGCCACTTGCTCCTCATACTGCTCTTTAATATTTAATGCTAAGCGCAGCGCATTAAAGGTTTTTTCTGATCCATAAGGCCCATCATTTAAAATAAAAAGTAATGTTTGCATAAAGTATAAAACTCACTGTTATTAGGGTAATCACTTACCAAAAATCAAAAAGCAGCCATTAGGTTAACTCAAAATGAGTTTAAACCAAAGCCAATATCACTGTCACTAATAGTGCAGCCAGTCGATAAGTAGGAGTAATGGAGGCAGCTATTGCTTGTTAGCATTTGCAAGTGGTTCGCCCCTAGATTTGTAGACACCTCATAACTCCCATTTAACTGCGATACCGTGTATCTTTTAAAAACACCAACTTCTGATACACACAAGGGTTTATTATGAAAATCGGATATGCGAGAGTTTCAACTAATGAACAAAACACATATCTACAGCAAACACAGTCAAAAGTCTTTGGATGTACTAAAATATTTTTCGAGCATGAAAGCGGTTACAACAAGAACGGGGAGCAATTTAAATAAGCAATTGATTTTACACGCAAATATGATTGCATTGCAGTATCATAGTTGATCATTTAGCAGGTGCTACAGTCGATGCTTTAACCGTTGCAGAGCAACTAAAGTAAAAAAATCCGCACTCTGACAGACTGCGGATTTTTATTGTTCAATTATAGGCTCCCCTGTTAGTTGACTTTCAAGTATCTGACTTGCCATGGTTCAAGTGAGATAGAGTAGCTGCCGCTTGACTCCTGAACACTACTGCCATCAATTAAGTCGGTTAACGTGCCAGAGGCTTGCATTTGCCCAGTGCTAACAGTGACTGTTTGTGCATTGTTACTTTTATTAGTGATATACAAAATAGTATCCGCGTCTTTTTGCTTCAAGTCGGCGTAAATTGTGCTGCTATCGCCCACTTGTAAATGTACGCGTGAACCACTATATAGAGCGGGCTCCTGTGCTCTAATTGTCATCAGTTTAGTAAGGTAGTTACGTAGGTTTGTTTCATTATTATTAAACCCGTCAACGCGTCCGCTGTCACGGGAAACGTGATCGTCATAATAATCTTTTTCATTTTTCATTTGCTCAAAGTTAGCCACTTCCTGACCCACTTCATCACCATAATAAAGGGTGATAGGACCCGTGTAAGCCGCCATAAAGCCGAACATCGCTTTGTGACGTAACCAGTACTCGGCATCATAGGGCTGTGCGATACCAGCTCGTTGCAATAAGTCGCCAATACGTACTAGATCGTGATTAGTAAGCATCAAGTTAGGATGAACATTAGCAGGGAATATGTCCTGCTTAGTAAATACGCCCTCTAAGGTTGAAGCTGGTAAATCTTTTTTACCGTTCTCAGCCATATGCTCTTCACCAGCAAAGGTTTGCACTATGCTGTAACGACCAGGAAAATCAAAGTTTGAGCACAGACCACGGTTATATTCACTACCATAACCCGTATCTTTAATATCTTGCTCTCCTTTCCAGATTTCACCCACCATATAACCTAATGGATGGACCGTTTGACCTTCGCTATTGGTATAGCTCACCGTATTACTGGTTTCAACAACGGCTTTACGAATATCTCGCCAAGCATCAACAGGCACTTGATATGCCTGATCTAAGCGCCAGCCATCAATTTTCAGCTCTTTGATCCAGTAAGTTGCCACTTCAGTATAATAAGGCAGGCTTCCCGGGTAGGAGACCGGATTAGTGCCGCCTTGTGGTGTATTGCCATTAGGTGACGTAGGTACGTCGCCTTTATGGTGACCAAACACTCCATCAAAAAAGACATACAGCCCTTTAGCGTGAGCGGTTTCAACTAACTCTTTGGCTTTATTAAAATCACCCCATTTAGGATCGATTCTAAAATAGTTACGCGTGAAGTAACCCGTTGCATCTAATGGGCTCGAACCTTCGGAATCAAAAATAGGGGTGAGCCAAATCGCATTCATCCCCATATTTTTAATGTAATCCAAAGAATTAATAATACCTTGTAAATCACCGTTGTGATGGCTTGTGCCATAACCTGTGCCATAACCTATATTCGAGTCGCCATCAATAAAGGCTTCTACCATCACTTGATAAATCCGCAAGTTATCTGAGTAGTCGTTATAGTTGCTGTCACAATTAGCGGAAAAAATATTATCACCGAGTTCTATGACTGACTTTTCGCCAATCGTATAATCAAAAACAGCTGTAGATTGATTGTCTGCATTATCGATAGCAAGCAGGTTAATACTGAGATCTACGCCAGTTTCAACGACATCTGAAGCGCTAATCGTTTCTCCTGTATAGAGGGTGTCATTAACCGTTGCAGCATTACCATTGGTGGTGTAGTAAAGTTTTGGTGCTGCGTCGCGGTTGTCACTCACCGTTAAGGTAATTGTTTGAGTTTCGGTATATGAACCGGCTTGAGGAGTGGCACTCACTTCGGGTGCTTTTCTATCAATGCCATCATCTTGATAATCACATGCTTCTAAAGAAAGCCAGTTATTGTTCTGGTAACAAGGTGTTGCGGGATCCAGTATTAAATCAGCAGTTTGTCCGCCGCTGCCGTTAAAGATAACATTGGCGCTCTCTATTGTTTGTGCAAAGTCAAACTTGTACCAGCCATCACCTAATGACTCAAGTGCCTCTCCAGGCCAAACTGTTTGCGCTAAAGCGGGAACAACAGTCCAGTAATGAATGTAAGGCACACTGTGGTTAACACTGTTTTGATAATAAACCACGGTATTTTCGGATGGCTCATCGGTTGTGATGCTGTAGTCAAAGCTGCTTAGTGCGCTATTACCAGAGACATCAATAGCAAACACTTTTAATAATAGATCTGCCCCTGTTGCGTTAACATCTGCCGCTGTAAAGCTTTGCTGATTACAGTTAGCAGATTGGGCAGAAGGCGTTGAACCGTCAGTTGTACAATACAGTTGTGGCGCGCTATCTTGATTATCGGTCACACTTAAAGTAACTGTCTGCGTGCTGTTATAACTGCCCGCTGCAGGGGTAGCTGTCACAACAGGCGCTTGTGTATCAGTTTCCTCCACAACAACCGCTGTCACCTCTTTAGTATCGGCGTTAATACATACTTTATAGGTGGTATTGTCGTTAACCAGAAAGTCTGTAGCAGGATAATTTTCAGACCAGTCACCAAAGTGATCAATCTTAAAGCGTGGATTAACATCTGCAAAACGCTGCTCAGTGCAGAAATTCACATTGTCACTGCTCGGCATTGCCGTTGCCACCCAATCACTGGCTGTACCACGGAAATACCAGCTGTCTTCAACAATGAAATCACCACAATCACTCACTTGGGTTGCCGTAATATTATGAGAATCACTATTAAAAATTATCTTATAACTTTTATCAGGAGAAACCGTGTAATCACCGGAGGGGTAATTTTCACTCCAATCTCCATAGCGATCTATTTTAAATCTAGGGTTATCTGAGCCGAAAGTTTGGCAGGTTTGAAAATCATTGCCGGCAACATTCTCCAGCGCGGTGGAGGCCCAGTCATTCGCTGTGCCCCTAAAATTCCAATCAGCCTGAGCGCTAACGGATGCTAACGCCAAACCAATAAAAATTACTTTTTTCATTTAATATCATCCTTGTCCATGCGGAAAACCGCATCTCGCAGTGTTAATTTCAGTGTTTAAATGAAATCAATAACAGCACAAAGAACAAGTCAGCTAGTGATAGTAGACAAAGACCTTGTTACCTTAGTACTGTGTGTAGAATCCATTCTCCACCAAGCCAAATCAGAACCATTCCAATCTAACTTTAAGCTGCTTTAAAGTGCGAGTCTTTAAAATAGCTATTTGATTACCAATATAAAATGTTCATCCTGAAAATTATTATTGGTAGATATAAAATATCAATCCGCATTTGCTCAATCTTGCTTGTTAAAATTAACACTAGCTCCGTTTTTCCATCACACAACTAGCATTACTCAAGCAAGATGTAATGATCATCCCCCCCAAAAGGCGCTTAAATTTCACACCAAACCAGCTCAGAATTCGCACAAGCTTAGGTTTTATTAAAGTTGATACAACAAAAGAGAGTTATAAATAAGAGATAGCGCATACAAATCACACAAAAATGAAATCAAGATCTTTCTTACAATAGGAGATAAGTGCATATTGCAGTGTTCGGTGCATCAAAGAGATGGGCAATAACGATTCAGAATTGGCAAACGGCCTTAAATCGCTTTATGCTTGCGTTTGAAGAGCGTCTTAAAAAGTATGTTTAAAAACTGCAGGTTGGTTCGCCCCTAGATTTGTCATCCACTTAATTCTGAAATCCCCCTGCAACCACTCACAAGTTTGTACCCTAGAAATGAAAAAACCGTTACTAATTGCTTAGTAACGGTTTCATATATTAGTTGGAGTTGGCCGATAAGCCGATTAGGTAAAGTCATTATGCTTCTAACCTGTTGATTGTGTAAGAAGCGTATCAGAACCATTAATATTTGTGTACTCGTTTATGTACCTATTTTATATGTTATTTATTCTACTAGGAGTAGGTTGAGGTTTGGCGAAATATGCAGAGCAGTCCTTGTTAATCACTCAAAGCCCACCTATTTAACAATATAGAATAAAAATATTATGAACATGAGGGGGAATCTATTAAATTAAGCACATAAACATAATAAGAGATATATCTAAATGAATATTAAAATAACCTTTTTGCTGGCAACGTTGTTTTTACTGGGGGGCTGTACTCAGCTAAACCAAGTGAGAATTGAGAGTGATTTTTATAGTAGTGAAAACCAAGTAATTGTCGAAGGCTTCAAACCTGATATGAGCAATAGAGCTTCCTATCGGTATCCGGTGATACGTACCATTTCACAATATGAAGAAGAATATCGTATTGCCGCAGAGTCTGAATATGAAAATTCAAGTGATTTAGCGAAGATAAGAAGTGGCTCTTTGT
>NZ_CEZLMY010000034.1:0-30094 GCF_983033635.1 Psychromonas sp.
TTGAGGTCGGACTTACAAATAAATTAATCAGTAAAAGAATATTATTTATTAAAGAAAATGGCATTTTTACGAGGAAGTGGAAAACAAAGAGTAGCCGAAGCTACCCTTAATTAACAATTATAATCAATCACTAGTCGTTAATTATGATTTTTTAGCTAAAGCTTCCAGCATATCGCTAGTGACAAGCGTAATTCCTTTTTCAGTAACACGGAAGCCGTTTGCTATATCCAGCTCTTTATCATAACCAACAGTTAAGCCTGCCGGGATTTTGCAATTACTATCGACAATCACACGCTTTAATTTACAGTTTTCACCAATATCGCTACCATGCATCAATACTGATTCTTCAATAAGGCTGTTAGAGTGTGTATGAACACTCGAATATAACAATGACTTACGGACTGTTGAACCGGAGATAATACAACCGCCGGAAACCGTTGAATCAAGCGCCATACCACGGCGTTCATCATTATCAAAAATAAATTTAGCAGGTGGAAGCTGCTCTTGATAAGTCCAAATAGGCCAGGATTTATCATATAAATCGAGTTGCGGTTCTGGCTCTACAAGTTCCATATTTGCTTCCCAGAATGAATCTAATGTACCTACATCGCGCCAATAAGGCTGCTTGGTACTTTCAGGATCTTTAAAAGCAAAGGCAAAAACATTATGCTCTTCAATGATTGCAGGGATAATATCATTGCCAAAATCACGACTAGAGCCTTCTTTACTGCGATCTTTGTCTAGCTGTTCGAATAAAAAGTCAGTATTAAAAACATAATTGCCCATCGAAGCTAAACACTGCTCCGGCTTACCAGGTATTTCATTAGGTACAGCAGGTTTCTCATCAAATGCGATAACTTTATTATCTGTATTTACTGTCATCACACCAAAACTGCCTGCGGCTTCTTCCGTTGGCACTTCGAGACAACACACGGTCATATCTGCATTATTTTCTACATGTTGCGCTAACAGAACACCATAATCCATGCGATACACATGATCGCCTGATAAAATCAAAATATATTTAGGACGCTCAGCACGAATAATATCCATGTTTTGATACACAGCATCAGCAGTCCCTACATACCAGTCATCACTATTACGTTGCGATGCCGGCAATATTTCCACAAACTCTGATAAATTGGCCTTAAAACTTCCCCAACCGCGGTTAATATGGCGGATTAACGAGTGTGACTTGTATTGAGTTGCAATACCTACGCGTTGAATACCTGAATTGACACAGTTTGATAATGGAAAGTCGATAATACGGAATTTACCGCCAAAATAGACAGCGGGTTTAGCACGCCAATCGGTTAACTCAAACAATCGGCTACCACGACCGCCAGCTAAAACTAATGCATATGTCTCTTTAGTAAGGTTACTAATAAACCTATCTTTGTTATGCGTCATAAAAGAATCTCCACGAATTTGAAAACTGAAATTAAAGGGACTTTGTTGTGCCTACAAGTCAATAAATTTCGTACAGCAATGGATAAAATGGCAGTGATATAGCTCAACACTTCAATTAAATTCTAATAAATCACAGCCAGCAACAGTTATAGTTAAATTTATTGCTGCGATTCAGGCGACTGCGTCGCTACCGTCTATATAATTTATTACTTTCTTGTTATGAATTAAAAATAAAAACCTTGCAAGCGCTTACTTTTTATCACGATTCAATACGGGTTACAACGCAATAATTAAAGCGCATGATTTTAATGCTTTTATTTGAGATCAGCTTCATAAATAAATTTTTTAAGACGCAACCGATTAGATAAATACTGTTGCAATGTACCGTTAGCTAAAGCCCACTCATTGCAGGGAGAAGGAGTCCGCAGAAATGAAGCCGTCCCCCTAAAGGTGGAAAAGTATCTTCTCTTTTACCTAAAAAAGTCCCCCTGCTTTTTTGCTACAATTAAGCGGCGTTTTTGTAGCTTTTCTTAAGCTATTCGTTAGATTTACTTTGGCAAGTGTAATAATTAAAAATGTTGCTAATTCATATATGCCGATAGCACCACAGCGGTCACATGTTTGTCCACTAGGCGCTGCCAGCATATCTGAAATACCTTCATCCCTTCTTTTCCATCGTCTCATCTGCTGGTTAATTACTCTTTTATCGCTTTTATCGCTTTTTTAGGTAAGGCTGAATTGGCGAAAATCACTGTCGCTGTCCCTGCAAAAATTGAAAGCATAGCCAGACCAACCTTTGCATTATTTTGCATTCCGATAATGAGTAAATAGATGCCAGTTACGATCAACAATGCGCCAAGATAAAAGAAGATACGCGGATATTTACTGAACAGACTAGGGTGTTTAGCTGCATACTTTGAACTCATATTTTTATTTGCATGCTTTACTACTGCTTTACGTTTATGCTTTCTTGTTGACATAACACACTCCCGAAATTTATCAGACTGCATGCTGACTAATTCATACAGGCAATCTGTCTAATAAAGATATATTTATAGCAAAATATATCCTCTCAAATAGCTACTTACAGCACATTATTGGTAACAAATTGATGTTTGATTCAAGATCATCGCTTATCTCTATTCTAACGCTCTCTATAAACAGATCATTGTCAAACTTAAGCATCTGTTTTCAATTGGTTATATTTACCTGCCGGTGAAAGTGAAGCACAAAGCCTGACATCAGCTCTGAACAATGTTTGCATATTGGCATTATCAATAACCTTATGCTCCACAATTCAACCGCTCATAAGGGTAGTTTTTAATATAAAAAGATGCGTATTGATACTATTTGTCTAGAGAAGTTATATGAAAAAGAGCATCTAAAGACGATTTTGTTAATAAGCGCTGTTTTTATGATATTGCAGATCCACTGTTAAAAAAAAACACTATAAATAGTAAGCCCTTTGTGACTAACCACTCGTTTTGCTTGATTTGTTTGTTATTTAAACGGCAGTTATTGTCTGAAAATTGCACAACCAGAAAATTGATCTACCATCTTAAACCAGTGCAAATAAGATTAATCCCAATAAATAAACAGGTGATAAATCGAAGTTGCCACTAAAAATGATGGCTGTTTATTAAAACAATCATTTTTCTAAAAATAGCGATCAATCTAACTGCTCTGTTGTTATCTCGATTTTTATGGAAAAAATTAAAATCTTGTTTAGCGGATAAACTGCTAAATGCAACATTGCTTATATATGCCTAAGCCACTTAAAAATATGGATATTGAGCTCAGCGTGAATGCCGAACAAGGCACAATATGCAGAAAATGGTTATCCCTTTTCTAATATTGTTACGCAGTGCAGGCTTTTACGAGTTGCTGAAAACCGTATTAGCAGTGGATGGGCATTCCCAAACTGTAAAGAGAAAGGATTTCTTAACAATGAAAAAGGCAATTTTTATAGGTCTGATGACGGTGTCATTAACAACACAGGCCAGCTGGTATTTTCGAGGCACCCCAAATGATTGGGCTGCCACGGCAATGGAAACAACTGATAATATCAATTTCTGCACACAGCAGAGCTTTGCTAACGTATCTCCGCGCTTTAAAATTGACCATTATGCCGATTGGAGTGAAAACTACCCGTCAGCTGATGTCACTGTAACAGCTAATACAACTTACGATATCTGCTTCAATGCAAGCAGCAAGCAGATAACAAAAACCATAGTTGATGGTGTCGATAGTACCGCCCCAATCGCGACAGCATCGCTTGCGCCAGGCACTTATAGCAGCAGCCAGCAGATAAGTCTAAGCGTCACTGATAATCAGGATAATGCGCCGTTACTGTACTGCACAACGGATGGTTCAACGCCAACAACTCTGTCTCCTGCTTGTAATTCACAAACATTTACCGCGGCAGATATTAATGAATCCGGTGTTGATCTGACGCTTAAAGTACTCGCACTAGACGCCTCAGGTAACAGTGCTATTTATGATTTTGATTACACGATTGCTTCGATTCAAGATGCCTGGTATTTCCGTGGCACCCCCAATAGCTGGGCAGCTACTGCAATGGAAACGACGGATAATATCAATTTCTGTACGCAGCAGAGTTTTGCAGATGTCGAGCCGCGCTTTAAAATTGACCATTATGCCGATTGGAGTGAAAACTACCCGTCAGCTGATGTCACTGTAACGGCTGACACAACTTATGATATCTGTTTCAATACAACAACCAAAGCGATAACAAAAACAGTCGTTGACGGTGTAGATACGATCGCGCCGGTTGCCAGCGCATCACCTTCAGCAGGCACTTATAGCAGCAACCAACAAATCACGCTAAGCGTCACTGACAACCAGGATAACGCGTCGTTACTGTACTGCACAACAGATGGTTCAATACCAACAACTCTGTCTCCTGCTTGTAATACGCAAACATTTACGGCTGCAGATATTAATGAATCTGGAATTGATCTGGCGCTTAAAGTACTCGCGCTAGATGTATCTGGTAATAGTGCTGTTTATAGTTTTAATTACACTATTGGTATGCAAACGGTTGGCAGTGATTTCCGTGAAGAAAACGTTTATTTCATTATGACTGACCGTTTTGCAGATGGCGATAGCAGCAATAATAATATCTGGGGTGATGAATACTTACCTAATGGAGCAGCAGACAAGTACAACACCAATACCAGTAAAACCGGGCCTTTGTCTTATTACCATGGTGGTGATTTTAAAGGTATTATGAATAACCTCGATTACATTCAAGATATGGGCTTTACTGCAATCTGGATAACGCCGGTAGTTAAACAACCTGAAGGACGTCGTTTTAATGCCAACGACTCATATCAAGCTTCAGCTTTCCACGGTTACTGGGGTTATGATTTTGACCAAATTGACCCGCACCTACATTCATCGGGTAAAGACAATGACGGCTGGAATGATTTCGATGCACTGGTGGAAGCGCTGCACGCTCGCGGTATGAAATTGATGTTAGATATCGTGGTAAACCACGGTCAGCCGGGTTCATCTGTTGTAGGCTCACAAAGTAAATGGGCAGACCGCGCACTTGAAATTATTATGGACGGTCAAACATGGAACTGGGAAACTAATGATCCTTATATGGACGGGGACAAAAATGGCTTCTTCAGTTATGCCAGCACTGGCAATACATGGCTGATTGATTTGCTCGATTTCAATGAACATGGCGATGATCAGCAAAATGCCACTAAACATCTAATTAATGTGTACAAACGCTTTATTGATCATGGGGTTGATGCATTCCGTATTGATACCGTTTCTTATATGAGCGCGGATTTCTGGGAAAGATTCACACTTGCAATGGACGAACATGCGCGCAGCAAAGGTAATGATAACTTCTATATGTGCGGTGAAGCCTGGACAGGTGATCGCGCATCTGCTGTTGATCTTGTTTATAACGGTGCAGGCAAAAAATTCCATATGCTGGATCTCCATGGCTCTTCTATGGACTTCCCGGGTTGGATGGGTAAAGCCTTTAAAGGTGAAGCTGGTTTTGAGGATGAGAATGGTTATGCACGTATCGCGGGTGTAAATGGGGATGCATCGGGTATCTATGACCCGACATATTTATCTACATTTGTTGATAATCATGATGTCACCCGTGCCAATGGTATTCTCTCTGAATCTCAATATATGAATAACTTAAATTTTGTTTATCTGTTTAGAGGACTGCCGATTGTATTTTACGGAACAGAAGTACTTTATTCTAACTGGCCGCACTACATCACCACCACTGAAAAAGAGGATGTTGTTGCGCGCTGGATGTTAGGTTCGGAAGGTATCAGTTATGCTAAAAACAATCAGCCGACTATGTATAAGCATCTAAAAATGCTTAACAGTCTGCGTAGCTCATCTGCAGCCCTACAAAAAGGCCAGCAAACAGATCTGTTATTAGCAGGTGATCATGCGGTTATTAAACGTGATTTGGGTGGTGCAGTAGCTTATGTGGCGATGACTAAAGGTTCAGCATTTAACTACACATTTACAGGTTTAAGCAATGGTACTTACCGTTTAATTACGCCTGATACAGCTAACTCAACTTACAACGAACAGAGTATTACTGTTGAAAATGGTAGCTATTCAGTTACTGTTGCCAGTAACGCATTTGTCGTATTAGATAAAAAATAAAATTTGTTGATTAACAAAATAAAATAGCGAAGCTATCACTAGCTTCGCTATTTTTTTATTCTACCCTAGCAGGAATTTACCAAGCCAGGCTATTCTTTCAAATGATGAAGGTGTAACTCTTCATCTTTGTTGCCGGCTTCAGGATCATTAAAGGTATCAAGATCCATCTCCCCTTCTGATTTAGCAACAATACAAGTTACCACACAGTCACCTGTAATATTGACGGCGGTACGGATCATATCAAGTAATCTATCAACACCCATAATCATCGCAATACCTTCAACAGGTAAGCCCACTTGATTAAGCACCATTGCCAGCATAATTAAACCAACACCAGGCACACCGGCAGTACCCACAGATGCAAGTGTCGCAGTTACAATAACCGCTGCATAATCACCCATGGTTAAATCGATATTAAAGGCTTGTGCGATAAATACTGTCGCAACACCCTGCATAATTGCCGTTCCATCCATATTGATAGTTGCCCCTAAAGGCACGGTAAATGATGCTATTTTATTTTTAACACCAAGATGCTTAGTTGCAGTTTCAAGTGTTACCGGAATAGTTGCATTTGACGAAGCAGTTGAAAAAGCAAACGTGATCGCTGTTTCCATTTTCTTTAAGAATGTAAGCGGGTTAAGCCCGGTAAATCCTTTAAATAAAAGACCGTAAGTGATAAAACCATGCAGTAATAACGTGCTGGAAAGCACTAAAAAGTAACTTAATAAATTAACAATGGCGTCTAAACCAATTCCCGTAAACAGTTTCGCCATTAAGAAAAACACACCATACGGTGCAATATTCATTAACATTACAACTAACTTCATGATCACGTCATTAAGATCAGAGAAGACAGCGGCGATACGATCACCTGATTTTCCAGCAGAACTGACTGCAATACCGAATAAAATAGCAAATACGATAATTTGCAAGGTATTACCTTCTGCCATTGAGCTGATTGGATTGGTTGGGAACATATTGACGATTACCGAACCGAGCGAAGGTGCTTCTTTTGAAGCAAAAGTTGTCGCAGCGGTAAGATCAACCCCAACACCTGGTTCAAAGATATTACCCATGATAATCGCCAAGGTGATTGCAATCGCAGTCGTCACCAGGTAAAACGCTATAGTCTTACCGCCTAAACGGCCCAATGTCGAAATATCTTTTAAGGAACTCGTTCCGCAAACCAATGATACAAAAATAAGTGGTACCACTAACATTTTCAAACTGGCAATAAATATTTTTCCGGCCACATCAAACAAACCATGGACAATATACTCATTCACAAAGTTGATATCAGATAAAAAGGTGCGAATTAAAAATCCCGTCGCAATACCCATAAACATACCTAAAATGACACGTTTAGTGAGTGACATTTTTTGTTTTTCATTTGTCATACAAAATCCTTTCTAATTATTTTTATTTAGTACAAATTGCTTGATGATACAAGTCAGAGAGAATCACTGATAAAAAAGAGGCTCATCTAATAAACACAAACATCTAATGTTTGTTGCACTTCTAATCCTGCCTTTGATTGGCACAGAAGCGATATTTTATTTTTAATATTCAGGTAATGCTGCCCCAGAACCGAAAATTTAACTTTTACTTTATTAAGTTATTAGCCGTTGCTCCACAACTGACTTGTGGATAAAATAAGCTCACACCTTAAAAGCGGAGCGCAATATACCAGATTTTCAATTAAAATTAATTGACTTCAAACAACGCGAGGAAATCACGGATGTGCTATATAGCTGTCTGTTCTTAATAAAAAGAGAACAATTAGCATTTCGTACCATTGAATACAGTGGCCAATTAATCTTGTCCTGAGTAGGATTTACATCTTGATATGCTTTTAAAAACGAACTGTTTGCTGTTTTTTGTGCTTATTCTTGCAGGTTAATGCTAATTGAGACTGTCATCCCGAGCGGGAATGACAGGTTTTAGTGAGCATCGTATTGAGGCGTACTGGAGTTGATTATATTAAAGTACCCGTTCACCAAAATGGAAAACGCAGTACTCACCTTCCGCCATTTTATTCCACTGTTCATCTTTGGTAAGAGGACGAGTCGCAATAACCGTGACCACATCCTTATCTGACGTTTCTTTTTGAAAATCAACAGTCATATCTTCATCTATTAACTGTGCCTTACCAAATGGAGCTCGACGAGTAATCCAATGCAGGTTATTACTGCAGTAACACATCACATATTCACCGTTACTTAAGAGCATATTAAATACGCCCATTTCACGTAAGCTATCGGCGTAACCTGCCACTTTTTTAAACATCGCCAAGATATCTTGTGGTTCGCTTTCATAACTTTGATATAACTTATCAATTATCCAACAAAATGCACGTTCACTGTCCGTTTGTCCGACAGGAAAAGCGCGTCCCATCGGTAGATCTTGATAGCCGCTTAATTGGCCGTTATGTGCGTATGTCCAGTTTTTTCCCCATAATTCACGAATAAAGGGATGAGTATTTTCTAAACTCACACCACCTCGATTGGCTTGACGGATATGGCTGATCACCGATTTACTTTTAATTGGGTAGTTTTTAACAAGCTCTGCAACTTTAGAGTCACAACTCGGCTGCGGATCTTTAAAACTGCGACAACCTTTACCTTCGTAAAAAGTTATCCCCCAGCCATCTTTATGCGGCCCTGTTTCACCACCTCGCTTAACCAAGCCACTAAAACTAAAACAAATATCAGTGGGCACATTCGCACTCATTCCGAGTAATTCACACATTATAAAACCTATCCTTAAAAGCTACGCCAAAACTTACGCCATTTTTTTTTCTATTAAATAAATCAGAATATGAATAATCTTGATATGAACTTCTTGGATACGATCGGCAAAACCAAAATGAGGAACACGGATTTCTACATCGGCAAGCCCAGCCATTTTACCGCCATCTTTACCTGTTAAAGCAATAATTGAGATACCTTTTGACTTAGCAACTTCAATTGCTTTTAAAATATTCTCAGAGTTACCACTAGTAGAAAGGCAAAATAAGACATCACCACGACGGCCAACACCTTCTACATAACGTGCAAAAATTGAATCAAACCCGTAATCATTACCCACACATGAGATATGACTTGGATCTGAAATAGCAATCGCAGCATATGAAGGACGGTGTTCACGATAACGCCCTGTTAACTCTTCTGCAAAGTGCATTGCGTCACAGTGAGAACCGCCATTACCACAAGAGAGTACTTTGCCTTCTTGTTTAAAAGTATCAGCCAGTAATGTTGCTGCCTGCTCAATATTTTTTAAGTTTTTTTCATCTTTTATAAAAGCCTGTAATACGTTTTCAGCTTCTAATAATTCATCTTTGATAAGTGATAGACTCATAACATCTCTGCTTATTTTTTAGTTATTAGTTATTAGTTATTAGTTATTAGTTATTAGTTTCAAGGTAATAAAAGTATTTTACACGGTTAATAGATTGCTAACAGTCAATTAACTGAGTTAGTGTGAATTAAAACTGAATTTGAAAATAGTAGAAAGGAAAAATGCAGGGAAATTATTGCCTGGATAGTAAAAGCAGAGAAAGTACGCCCTGCTTTTTCAGATACAGCCAAACCAGTTGGCTATAGTGTTGTCTTTATTAAAAGATCAACAACTTACAACTTATTGTTGTATGTTAGTCACGGTTTAGCGTACAGGTTTTTTCTTCTTTAACAATACCCGCTTCAATTGCATCAATCGCTTTTTGATCGTGTGCATTTGCCGGGCAACCACATGCGTGCTCACTTGTTGCATGTAAACGAGCTTGTTCTAAGTGCCATTGTGCTACTTTAATATGTTGATCAACATTCATTGTAATGATTCCTTAAAAAAATAAATAACGTCATAAATTGATATAAATCAATAATTGACGATTATAAACAAACAAATTTAACAATCCAGTAATGCTTATAAATATTTACATTTTTTTAACAAATTAAACAGCTTAACTTATCCTCTTTATACCCAGCCACTTACAATACAAATAGCAAGAGGTATAACAAAGCAGTTATTTTGCAATACTCATGAATATTCAGAAACAGACAAAATTAGAACCATCTTGCAAAGATTTCATTGCCAGTAGCAATACCAATATTACTGCTGGATTTTTCATTAAATCTAGTTATAGTCATGAATCTTTTTTAAAATCAGGTTATTGAATATGATTATCAAACAATCCTCATTAATTTTAGTTGCCGGTCTGATTATTTCAGGCTGCTCAAACATGTCAAACATGTCGTTGCAATCACCAAAAGATCTGTACGCTAACGCTTTCGTAGATCCGGCTCAAGCCAGTCAATCCCTCGCACAAAAACAGGTTTGCTGTGATAATTTTGAACAGTTAGAATACCAAGAGATTAACAGTGACGACGACCTTTTTATTCCACTTAGCAGTGATTCTCAAGTTTACTCTTTTGTCTCCGGCAAAAGTTTTGTACAAGCATACAAATTAACAAACAATAATTCTAAGTTAACACTAACTATTAATGGCTTAATTTATAATACCGTTGTTGCACCTCAGGTAACCTTATTAGATGCAAACTTTAATATCACCCGCACTATCCCGGCAAGTCAATTTACTTATAAAACAGCAAAGCTGCTAAATGGAGATATATTGTCTGCAGAACTAACCATCTTCCGACCGCAAGCTAATAATTTGGCAAATGAAACATACCTGCTTTTTTATACAACAGATGAAGCAATAGCAGGTGACACCACTATTATCCATCCTGCAAAAAGCTATGCAAAAGCTCACAGTACTGTAGAGCCTGATATTGCAGATCCAATTATTCCTCATTCAGCAATGGGTGTTATTGAGCTTGAAATTGACGTACTAGGTACCGCAGGCGATTCTGAGAACAGTTACATGCCTGTCGCAATAGCAAACAAAACTGCTGCAGCACCAGCTCTTACTGAAAAAGAATTTAATCAGGCAATTGTTGCTGCCGTTGCAGTAAAAGATATCGATAAAGCATTAGCAATTGTTGATCAAGCTGAAGCAGCTGGCTCTCAATCTGCAAGAGAGACCTTTGTCAATGCACTTAATAAACCAACAGATGAGGCTGAGATAGAATTTAATAATGCTATTTTAGAAGCTGTTGCCGCAAAAGATATCGATAAAGCATTAACTATTGTTGATCAAGCTGAAGCAGCTGGCTCTCAAACAGCAAGAAAAACCTTTATCAATGCCCTAAAAAATAACGATTAGTAAGATCTGAATTCAGATCACAGTGATGGATAATATTTATCCATCACTGTGATACCTCTCCCTTATCCTCTGCCATCACTTTAATTCAATAGAATCTCTATACCCAAGCCACTTCAAGATGCAGATTCAGAACTTAATTGTTTTCCGATAGATTCAAAGACCCGCTTTGCGATTTTGAAGCAGTACGCTTAAACAGGCCTTTAATATCTTCAATCGCGATATACAGACAAGGGATCAGTAACAGGGTCACTACAGTTGCAAATAACACCCCGAACGCAAGCGATACCGCCATGGGAATTACCATTTGTGCCTGCATACTGGTTTCACTCATAATCGGCATCAAACCAAAAAAAGTCGTTAAAGAAGTTAATAAAATCGCCCTGAATCGACGACAGCCCGCCTGCACCACCGCATCACTCATTTTGACGCCTTTACGACGTGCAATATTGATGTAATCAACCATTATCAATGAATCATTGACCACCACCCCCGCGACCGCAATAATGCCAAACAGTGATAACATGCTCAGATCTAATCCAAATAACATATGTCCGAATACCGAGCCGATAATACCAAATGGGATCACCGCCATAATCATAATGGGCTGCGCATAGGATTTAAGCGGCACCGCCAGTAAGCTGTAAATAATCAGCATAGCTAACACAAAATTACGCACCTGGTTATTAACGCTTTCAATCTCCTCCTGGATTTTTCCTGATACTTTAGTTTGCACTAGCGGATATTTTTTCAGCAACGCGGGAATAAAATTCTCTCTAATATCTTTTGCTAATTTAAACGGCTCTACTTGAGCGACATCAACCGAGGCCCAAACACTTACTGTTCTGCGCCCATTTTCGCGGCGGATACGATTTAACCCTTTGGTGATAATAATATCTGCGAGTTCCGAGAGAGGAACTTCGCCTCCTGCAGGTGTTTGAATCATGACATCTGAAACCAAGCTAATTGCATTACGCTGCTCTTGCGGATAACGCAACATCACTTTAATTTCATCGCCATTACGCAATAACCGTTGTGCCTCTAAGCCGTAAAAACTTTGCCCAACTTGCACTGCAACATCTTTTAGGGTCAGCCCTAAACTATTCGCCAGTGGTTTTAATTTAAACTGCACCTCTTTACTACTTGACTCATGACTGTTGGTTACATCAGAAACGCCTTGCAAACTCTTAAGTTTGTCGGCTAATTCATTGGCAGCACTCAATAACTGCTTGGCATCTTTACCTTGCAGACGAAAGTTAACATCACCGTCATCACGTCCACTTCCAAACAGGTTATCTTGCACTTTTAAGGTTTTTAATCCCGCCATTTTAGGCATTTCGTTACGCCATAATTCAGCCAGTTCAAAGGTATTAATAGGCCTAAATTGCGGATCAACCAATTTGGTCATAATTTGTGCTTTAGAGCGACCTTGCAGCTGAACTTGCATATCTGAAATCATCTTTTGGCCATATTGAATTTCTAATTCACGATCCACTTTTAATATTGCTTTCTCTACTTGTAAAGCCGCCTGTAAGGTTGATTTTTCGGAGGCATCAATATTCATCTCTAAAGTAATTTGCGGAAAGTCATGCGGAATTTTAGGTTGACCTATATAACGCACCAAACCACCTTGGTATAGACCCGCAACAACTAATAACAGACTGATAAACAGCATAATCATCGTATATCGATAAACTAAGACTTTGCAGAGTAGTGGTTGGTAAATATTTTCAATAAATCCCTGTAAAAATTTATCTACTTTATTTTGTAAAAAATTAACAATATTGCGTAACCAATCAAGGGGGTTTTTAGATCCTGGTTTCACAATTGTTCTGCCTTTCATGGAAGCAAGATGCGCGGGTAAAATCAGCTTTGATTCAATTAACGAGAAAATCAGACATAAGATCACCACAAAACCGATCGCTTTACCAAAAGCTGAGCTGGGACCATCATCCATGGTAATAGGTAAAAAAGCCGCAATAGTGGTTAACACTCCAAAAGTAGCCGGCATGGCAACACGTTTAACACCACGAATTACGTTATCAATATGCTGCCCTTTATTTTCGCATTCCTGATGCGCACTTTCTCCCATTACTATCGCATCATCAACAACAATGCCGAGCACCAAAATAAATGCAAATAAGCTAACCACATTAATAGTGACATCAATCACCGCCGTTGGCAGAAATAAAAGCGTGCCTAAGAAACAGATAGGTAAACCCATCATCACCCAAAAAGCGAGACGTACACGTAAAAACAGTGCCAATAAAATAAACACTAAAAGTGCACCGCTTTTCATACTATTAAACATTAAATCTAAGCGCCCTTGCAGGTAATAGGTCATATCAACCCAGGTTTCTAACTTCACACCTTCTGGCAAATATTGCTGTTTATCCTGCACATATTCTTTAACCACCTGTGCAACATCGGTAATACTTTGATTATTGGTAGCTCCAACAAAAAATGTGACTGAATTTTTCCCATTGAATTTGGAATATTGAATCCCCTGCTCAAAACCATCAGTGACAGTTGCAATGTCTCCGAGTAGAATTTTACTGCCGTCACTGAGTGTGATTAACGGCAAATCTTCAAACTCAGCCCCCACATAAGCTTGGTTTTGCACACGTAAATTTATATATCCGTTTTCAGCCCGAATCTGTCCGGCAGACATATTTTGTGAAAACCCACGAACAGCATTCGCGACATCATTAAAAGTTAAAGAAAATTGACGTAATTTATCTTTACTGACTTCAATCGCGATTTCATACTCTAAACCACCATAAAACTCGCTAATATTAACCTGCGGTAACTGTTTTATCTGATCGTGAATTTTATCCCCTAACTCCTTTAGCTGCCGAGCAGTTAAATCACCATACAAGCTGATATACAACACTTCTTGGCGCAGTTTAATGCGCTCAACTTTAGGTCGTTCCATGCCTTCCGGAAAGCTGGAAATAGAATCAATTTGTGATTTGATCTCTTCTAAAAGTACCTGTGGATCATAATCATCTTCAACACGAAAATATCCCGTAGCCATATTTTGATTGGAACGAGTAATAATACGATTTAAACCCTGTATGCTTTCTAACGCCTCTTCCACTTTAATAGTGATCCCCTCCTCAATCTCTTTGGGAGCGGCACCAGGATAACTTGCAGAAAATTCAATCCAGTTAATATCAACTTGCGGGAAAAATTGTTTACGGATGGTATTTGCCGTTAATAAACCACCAATAATAATAATTAACATCAACAAGTTTGCCGCAACCGGATTGCGGGCAAACCAGACGATCAAGCCTTTCTCGGTATTTAGCATCCGTTAATCCTTCTGCACAGTTTGCTTTTTATTAACATCGTTTGTTGGCTGTTTATTAATTATTTGTACAGGCATACCTTCAATCGGATAATCTAAAGCCGAGGTAATCACCAACTCCCCCTCTTTTAATCCCTGGTTAATAAACAGTTGCGCTCCCACAGTCCGTGCGACCGATACCTCTTGAAAATGTAGTTGTTGCAGTTCATTGACAATAGCCACTTTTCCATCAAGGAGCAGATGACGCGGGATAATACTTATTTCCCCCGCCTCGCGACCATTAATTAAAGCGGTCACATAGGTGCCATAACGTAATTCATTTTTACTGTTTTCTTTACTTACCTTTTTATTGCTCAGTAAGGCATAAGGATCTTTAATTTCAGCAACCAGATAGTTCATACGACTACGTTGATCGATAACCCCTTCAGTGCGGATAATTTTACCGTTCCACTGTTGCTCAACACCAGCAAGTTTGGCAAAAACAGTGACTTTTTCTCCAACACCCTGGTTAGTTAAATACTGCAATTCATGATCAGCCACCGGCAAACGAATTTCAGCTTGGGCGGTGCTAAAGATTTTGCCAAGTGATGTGCCCATGCTGACATAAGATCCTAAGCCAACTTTTCTACTCTCGATCAATGCATTATAAGGTGCTTTTATCTGCGTTCGTTGACGATTTTTTTTGGCTCGCTTTAGTGTTGCCTGTGCAGACAGTAAACGAGCCTCTTCTTGAGCAAGTTGTGGTTTTCGTAAACTTAGCGCCGTTGGTTTCGATCTTGTGATATTACTCCACTGCTCTTTGGCAACATCACCATACGCACGTTCTAATACTAAAGCTGCCTCTGCGGAAGCAATATTAGCTTGTGCCTCGATTAATGCTACATCGTAATCACTAGCATCAATTTTTGCTAAAAGATCACCTTTTTTAACAAACCCGCCACGTACAAATTTTTCTGACAGATAAACAACTTCACCACTTACTTGCGCGACTAATTCTGTTTCATACTTGGCACTCACCACACCATAGGAACTCACTGAAAAATTCATCTCGACAGGATGATTTTTTTGCACTGTAACCAAAGGAGTATTATCAATAAGCGCTTTTTCTGCAGGCGGTTTTTTCATTGATGCCATTCCCCAATATCCCGCGCCACCCAATAACAAAACTAAAAAAGGAAAAATAAACTGTTTTTTATTCATCAGAAAAACCTTAAGAAAAGCAAAAATAGGTAAAAATAAGAGATGATATAGTGAAAGTGCCCCTAACAATATGACAAAAACACTATTTTTATAATTGATTAAACAGTAACAATAACAGTAACAATAACAATATCAATAAAGTATGTTTTAGTAATTTAATACAGTTGCTCACAAAAATAAGATCACATACAAATCAATCACCAACATTTCTGAATTTTATCTCACTTCATATATTTAAATAAATTGCATTGAGTTAACTTTACTTATTGCATAGTATGAATTTTCTATATCAGTATAAATTACTGATAATGAATGAAATCAATTTTAAAACTGGGCGGAAAGCCGTCAAGTTGCAGGTATTTAAGCATGTCTTTATTGGAAGTAAAAAATCTTCGCATTGAGTACCCATCGCGTCATGGTGTTCATGCTGCTGTAAAATCACTCTCTTTTTCGATTGAAAGAGGAGAAATAGTTGGTGTTGTTGGTGAATCTGGCGCAGGTAAATCCACAATAGGTAATGGTATTATTGACCTTTTAAGCCCGCCTGGTGTTATTGCCAGTGGTGATGTTTACCTTGAAGGTGAGAAAATATCAGGTTTATCTGCGCAGCAGATGCGTAGCGTTCGAGGGTCAAAAATCGGTTTTATTTTTCAGGATCCAATGACATCCCTGAACCCGCTTTTTACTGTTGAGCGCCAGTTAACTGAAACAATCCTTGCCAATCTTAATGTAACAAAAGAGGAAGCGTTTTCACGAGCACTAAATTTGATGGAGCAAGTGGGCATTCCGGAGCCACACTTACGCATCAAACAGTATCCTCATCAATTTTCAGGCGGAATGCGACAGCGTGTTGTTATTGCAATCGCACTTTCTGGTGAACCTGATTTAATTATTGCTGATGAACCCACTACCGCGCTTGATGTTTCAATTCAAGATCAAATCCTGAAACTAATCCGCGATCTCTGTATTGAGAAAAATGTTGGCTGTATGTTAGTGACCCATGATATGGGGGTTGTCTCTAATGTGACCGATAAAGTGGCTGTTATGTACCGCGGCGATCTGGTTGAATTTGGACCGACACAAAAAGTACTTGGCGATCCGGATCATGATTATACGCGCAGCCTGATTTCCGCCGTTCCTCGTTCGGATATTAAACTGGATCGTTTTCCGCTGGTTAGCTATATCGAAGAAGCGCATGAGATGCAGCAGATCGATATTAAAAATCACTGGCTGGGTCAAAGTGAAGATCAGCGAATTTATAGCGGTCCTCTGCTTAATGTCGAAAATGTCAGCTTGCGTTTTATTACTAAAAACTCATTTTTTGAAAGTCGCCGCGAATTCGTACAGGCTTCTGATAATGTCAGTTTTCAAATTCAGGAAGGTGAAACGTTTGGACTGGTAGGTGAGTCTGGCTCAGGTAAATCTACCATTGCACGTGTTATTGCCGGTTTATATCCACCTGATGAAGGTAAAGTTACTTTTGAAGGTATCGATCTGACCGCATTAAAGTCTGAAAGTGAACGTCGCCCAATGCGCAGGCAGATGCAGATGGTATTTCAGAACCCTTATACGTCAATGAACCCGCGCATGAAAATATTCGATATCATTTCCGAGCCGATTCGTTTCCACAAATTGGCTAAATCAGAAGCGGAAATTCGTCAAATTGTTCATGATCTGCTGGATCATGTTGGCCTTGGCAGAATGGCGGGAGTTAAATATCCTCATGAGTTCTCTGGTGGTCAGCGTCAGCGTATATCCATCGCCCGCGCATTAGCAACCAGACCGCGTTTATTAATTTGTGATGAACCTACATCTGCTTTAGATGTATCTGTTCAGGCGCAAATACTTAATCTGCTAAAAGATCTTCAAGATGAATTAAATCTGACCATGTTATTTATCAGTCATGATCTACCCGTTATTCGTCAAGTTTGTGATCGTATTGGTGTTATGAAACAGGGCCAACTTGTGGAAGTTTCACCGACCGAGCAACTGTTTACCAATCCGCAACATGAATACAGTAAACACCTTGTCTCGTTAATGCCTGAGTTTAAAGGTCTAAGAAACGCTTTATAACAGACATGATGTCACTGTGCTTTCGCTGCTATGCATCGACAGTAATTAACTATTTATTAATAACAAATACAACAGAAAGGGAGTTTTCTCCCATTAAAGGAGCTATTCAATGAAATTTTTCAAGACTAAACTTGCCGTTGCTTTATTAGCAGCAGGCCTTAGCTTTAATGCAGCAGCAGCAGATATCACCGTTGCTTATGACGCCGATCCCGTCTCACTTGATCCGCATGAACAGCTTTCCGGCGGAACAATGCAGATGTCGCATATGTTATTTGATCCGCTAGTTCGTTTTACTAAAGAGTTTGATTTTGAAGCGCGTCTGGCAGAAAAATGGCAGCGTGTAGACGACACAACATTCCGTTTCAATTTACGTAAAGGTGTGAAATTTCACTCTGGTAACACAATGACAGCGGATGATGTTGTTTGGACATTTAATCGCCTTAAAGTCTCTGGTGATTTTAAAGGTGTTTTCGCACCTTATGAAAAAATGATCAAAGTTGATGATTACACTGTAGAAATTAAATCAACAAAACCGTACCCGCTAGTGTTACAAACAGCGACTTATATATTCCCAATGGACAGTAAGTTCTATTCTGGTGAAATAGACGGTAAAGATAAAGCTGCAATCGTAAAACATGGCGGCTCTTTTGCTTCAACAAATGTTTCAGGTACAGGTCCGTTTATTGTGACATCTCGTGAACAGGGCGTTAAAGTTGTTTTTGAACGTTTTGATGATTATTGGGACACTACCTCACCAGGTAACGTAGATAAACTGACACTGGTACCGATCAAAGAAAATGCAACTCGTGTTGCAGCGCTGCTTTCTGGTGATATTGATTTAATCCACCCAGTTGCACCAAACGATCAAAAAAGAGTTAAGCAGACCAAAAATATTGAATTAACCACTGTTGCCGGTACGCGTATTATTACCTTGCAAATGAATCAAAATAGCAACCCGGCACTTAAAGATGTACGTGTGCGCCAGGCGATTGTTCATGCGATTAACAATAAAGGTATTGTTAAAAAAATCATGAAAGGTTTTGCAACAGCTGCAGGCCAGCAAGGTCCTAAAGGTTATGCTGGTTACGATGAGACACTTGTTCCGCGTTATGATCTAAAAAAAGCCAAGCAGTTAATGAAAGAAGCGGGTTACGAGAAGGGCTTCAAACTTTCTATGATGACACCAAATAACCGTTATGTGAACGATGCGCAAATTGCGCAGGCAGTTTCTTCGATGTTATCTAAGATTGGCATTAAAGTTGATTTAAAAACACTTCCTAAAGCACAATACTGGCCTGAATTTGATCTTTGTGCTGCTGATATGATGATGATTGGCTGGCACTCAGATACAGAAGATTCTGCAAACTTTTCTGAGTTCTTAACCATGACACGTAATGAAGAAACGGGTAAAGGCGCATATAACTGTGGTCATTACTCAAACTCAGTTGTTGATAACCTGGTTAACAGTGCTAATGCTGAAACAGATCCTGCTAAACGTGCAGCTATGTTGCAACAAGTAGAGCAAACACTCTATAAAGATGCTGCGTTTGTGCCACTGCATTGGCAAAATCTTGCATGGGGTGCAAAATCTAATCTTGATGTTGCACCGATTGTTAACGCGCTAAACCAACCATACTTTGGCGACCTTGTTGTCAAGTAACACCTAAGCAATAAGTAACCTAGTCAAAATGGCCCTAACACAATATAAATTGTGTCACTAGGGCCTTTATTTTTAGTGTGATATCAGAATAACTATTCGATAAATCACCAATTTGCAAAATTTATAGGGAAGTCTAAATGTTTACGTTTCTGATCCAGCGCCTGTTTCAGGCACTGATAGTGATGTTTGTGATCAGTCTGGTGGCATTTGCCATTCAAGATAATCTAGGTGATCCATTACGGGAGCTAGTCGGCCAGTCGGTTTCTGAAGTAGAGAGACAAGCTCTGCGTGATGAATTAGGTCTTAATGATCCCTATCTGACCAAATACAGCCGTTTTATATCTAATGCCGTTCAGGGAGATTTAGGTACCTCATATTTCTTCAAAAAACCTGCTGCAGAAGTGATTCTTAATAAGCTTCAAGCAACGCTTGAGCTGGTTTTTGGCGCCACATTAATTATCATCTTTGTTGCCATACCTTTGGGCGTTTTTTCAGCCATCCATCCCAAAAGCGTACGGACAAAAATTATTATGGCATTAAGCAGCCTGGGAATTTCCGTGCCTGTTTTTCTTACCGCGATCTTATTAATGTATCTATTTTCTATCGAGCTTAATTGGTTACCTTCCTATGGCCGCGGTGAAACCGTCAATCTGCTTGGCTGGGAAACAGGCTTTCTTACTAAGAGTGGTTTATTGCACCTTATTTTACCTTGTATTTCATTGGCTTCTATTATGCTGCCACTATTCATTCGTTTAGTGCGCTCTGAAATGTTAGAAGCACTGAGTTCTGAATATGTTAAATTCGCAAAAGCCAAAGGCTTAGCGATGAATAAAATTTATTATCAACATGCGCTAAAAAATACCATGCTGCCCGTTATTACCGTTGGTGGTGTACAGATAGGTACTATGGTCGCTTATACGATTTTAACTGAAACGGTATTTCAGTGGCCGGGGACAGGTTTTCTATTCCTAGAGGCGATTAACCGTGTAGATACTCCACTGATTACCACTTATGTTATTTTTGTTGGCTTAATCTTTGTTGTTACCAATACCATTGTTGATCTGTTATATGGGTTTATTAATCCAACTGTAAATATTACCGGTAAAGGAGCGTAACCTTGAATACTATTACTTCTTCACATGTTCCTAGCCGTTGGGAACGTATCAAACAATCAGATGTTCTTTATCACTTTTTAAGAGATAAAGTGGCAATGTTCAGCTTTGCGCTGTTTTTAGCTTTCTTTCTTGCCGCAATATTGGCACCCGTGATTTCACCAACTAATCCGTACGATCTAACCAGTATTGATATTATGGACTCGGAGTTACCGCCATCATGGCTTGAAGAGGGCGACGAACGTTTCCTTCTTGGTACCGATGATCAAGGACGGGATATCTTTTCAACCATCCTTTACGGTTCGCGCTTATCGTTAACCATTGGTTTCTTAGCGGTTGCAGTGCAGTTAGTGCTTGGTATTATAATTGGTTTATCGGCTGGTTACTTTGGCGGGCGTGTTGATAGCTTCTTAATGCGCTTCGCCGATGTACAACTTTCATTTTCAACCATGATGGTTGCGATCATTGTATCGGCAATTTTTAAAGCCAGTTTTGGTGCTGAATTTTACAGTGAATATGCAGTGCTTATGCTAGTGGTGATTATCGGGGTTGCTGAATGGCCACAATATGCCCGTACAATACGTGCTTCAGTGCTTGCAGAAAAGAAAAAAGAGTATGTCGAAGCGGCTCAGGTAATGGGATTTAAAGCGGGTCGAATTATGTTCAGACATATTTTACCAAACTGTTTATCTCCTATTTTAGTTATTTCAACGGTGCAGGTAGCCAATGCAATTATGTCTGAAGCAGCCTTGTCATTCCTTGGCTTAGGTTTACCTGTTGATCAACCTTCATTAGGCGCATTAATCAGTATCGGCTTTAAATACATCTTCTCTGGTGCTTGGTGGATAACCGTTTTCCCGGGTGTGGTGCTAGTAACACTGGTATTGGTTATCAACCTGCTAGGCGACTGGTTAAGAGATGTCTTTAACCCAAAAATCTATAAAGGTTAATATCTAGTCATTTTACCTCTCTTCTGAAAGGATTGCCTATCGGCAATCCTTTGTTTTTTAAGATCCACACTTAGCTATAATGCAGATATACTCGCCCTCTTCTGAACCTGTAATTTCAATTGTTAGAGAACATATGAGCAATTTTCTAAGCAAACAAAATGAATATTTTTCACAAAACTTCACCGATCTAAACTTATCTAGCAACGAAATTTCTTATAAGGAATTCGATAGTTGCACCTTTAAAGCGTGTGATTTTAGTGAGGTAGTGTTTAAAAAATGCAAGTTTATTGACTGTAGTTTCATCAATTGTAATCTCAGCATTATGAAAATCGAATATAGCAAATTTTTAGATGTTGTTTTTGATGGTTGCAAAATGATAGGCATTGACTGGACCAGAGCCAGTTGGCCAAGCTTTGATTTATACTCACCTATAAAATTCTACAACTGTATTATTAATGATTCCTACTTTTTCGGTCTTAGCTTAAATGAAATAGTAATTGAAGCGTGCAAAGCTCACTGCGTCGATTTTAGAGGCGGCAATTTTTCTGATGCTAATTTCAGTTACAGTGATTTTACAAACAGCCTGTTTAATGAAACAGATCTCAGTGGTGCAAACTTCAGCGAAGCAACTAATTACAATATCAATATCTTTAACAATAAAATTAAGCGTGCTAAATTTTGCCGTTATCAAGCCGTCAGTTTGCTTGATAGTTTAGATATTGAGTTACTTGATTAAAGTCTCACCATCCTTCCGACTAAATAGTAATTTACAAGGGAGTAACCATTGCGAAATCAATCCCTAGAACTACAACAGCAGTGCATCCCTAGGTGATAATTTATTAAAAAAATTTTTCATTAATATCAATAACATGAGCAATATTGCTGTTTGCATCTGTTTTTGTTGCTATAAGAGGGCATCTAACAGAGTCCACGGAAGGTAAGATGCGCGCGCAACGTAAACAGATTATTGAATATATCGAGCATGGTAATATTGCCGCGAAAAATATAGCAGCTGCTCTGCGCGTTGCGAAAATCACACCGGATGCCTCTGCCTGGTTACTGTTTATTGATCATCTTTTACTCTGGGTCGGTGCATTGGCTCTGGGGTTTTCCAGTCTGTTTTTTATTGCCTATAACTGGACAGAACTAGGCCGTTTCAGTAAATTTGCCTTGATTGAACTGTTAATGGTGGCGGTGATTGCACTCTACTGGATCCGGGGTAACAATAGTATGCTTGGCAAAGTTTGCCTGCTGCTTGCCAGCCTGTTTCTCGGTGTATTATTGGCCTTATACGGACAAACCTATCAAACAGGTGCCGACCATTGGTTGCTGTTTTTTTACTGGGCTTTATTGATGTTACCTTGGGCTATAATAGCCCGTTTCCCGGCAATCTGGCTCCTCTGGCTACTACTGCTCAATCTATCTATGATTCTCTACCACAACAGTTTTCACTCTCTCTTTTCCGTGGCATTGAGCAGTGATCAGGGGCTAATTTGGCTGCTCTTCCTGTTTAATACACTCAGCCTGATCACGCTAGAGTATTTAGCTAACATCTACCCCTGGTTAACAGAACGCTGGATGTTACGACTGATCGCAGTTGCCAGTGGTTCTACAATTACTTCATTGGTTTTACAATCCATATTTGAACGTCACGATTCCGATTTTCTACCTGCCCTAATCTGGTTTACCTTTATCGCTACGCTGTTTTTTGTCTATCGCAGAATAAAAGCCGATCTGTTTATGCTGGCGGGAGCTTGCCTCTCAGGGATTATGGTAATTATAACATTTATGGCGAAATACCTATTGGACGATTTTGAAGCGGCTGGTTTTCTCTTTTTGGCAGTAATGGTGATCGCTCTTGGCTGCGCATCTGCAATATGGTTGAAGAAAGTGCATAAGGAAAATCTGTTGTGAGCAGTGATAAACAACCTCTCTGGAATAAACTTGTTAACGCAAAGCTCGTTCAAGGACCCCCTCCCAAAATGGAAGAGCCTGAATCGCCTTGGTATATCAAACTGTTATTGGCTTTATCCGGCTGGGTAGCCTCTCTATTTTTACTTGGTTTTGTTGCTGTCGCCTTTTCCGATATTTTTGAAAATAGCTTTACCTCTTTTATTGCAGGGGGGCTAATGATTGCCGGAGCATTTGCCATTTTACAGATACCAAAAAATGAGTTTTTACAACACCTGATGCTGGCCGTTAGCTTAGCCGGGCAAGCATTAATGGTTTGGGGCATTGCTGTTGACAGCACTCAGGATAACCTTGTTTATGTGTGGGGATTGATCACTGTTATGCAGCTGCTTTTAGCCATACTTATGCCTGATTTTGTGCATAGAGTGTGGTCAGCCTTTGCCGCTGCTATCGCCTTTTCAATGACTATGCAATTGCTGCAACTGCCCTATTTAAATAACTGTATCATTCTTTTTTTAGCATGCTGGTTAGTGCTTAATGAATTTCATTTTCCTGAGCAAATCAGAAAATTCCAAGCTATCTCTTATGGTTTGATATTAGCTTTAATACCGATCAAGGGCTCTGCCCTATTTCCTTCTCAATCGTTCAGCTGGCTTATTGGCTCAAGCGAAACTATTGATCCCCCTTGGCTTGATGAACTGTTTTTAGCTCTCACCATGTTCTACCTTGTTTTTAAATTATTGCAGCGTTTTTCAAAACCTATGTTTACTGTTTTCAGCATATCAACACTGTTTACCACGTTACTGCTCTGCGTCCTGTCCATGCAAGCTCAGGGGATCAGCGTGGCTATGGCGATTATGCTATTAGGTTTTTCGGTTAGTAACCGAATACTGCTGGGGTTAGGCATCTGCTCATTACTCTTTTATATCTCTACCTATTACTATCAAATGCAGACTAGCTTGCTGGATAAATCCATAACCCTAGTTATTATTGGCAGTGTGCTGCTGATTGTACGCTACCTGATATTACGAGCTTTAAAACACCAACAGGAAGTGGCTCATGTATCGTAAAATTGCTATCGCCGCCCTTATTGCTGTCCTCGCAGTTATTAACTGGTCCATTGCAGGTAAAGAAAAGCACCTTCACGATGGTCAAATTGTTTATCTGCAGCTTGCTCCCGTTGATCCCCGCTCGCTGATGCAAGGTGACTATATGGCGCTTAGATTTACTATTGCGGACCAGATTTATCAAACACTTCCAAAAAAACAGCAATACGACTCATGGTCTCATAATGTAGATGCAAGCGATGGTTATGTGGTAGTCAATTTAAATAAGAAAAATATCGCCAGCTACCGTCGCATCTATCAACAGCAGCCGTTAGAAAACAGTGAACTCCTGCTGCGCTACCGCGTACGTAATGGCGCAGTGAAGTTTGCCAGCAATGCTTTCTTCTTTCAGGAAGGTGATGGAAAACAGTATCAAGCGGCTCATTATGGCCAGTTTAGAGTTAATAAAGACGGCGATTTATTACTCTCAGCTCTGTTTGATAAAGATTTAAATAAGCTCCCTCACGGAGCAGAGAAAGAATAAATTTGAATTTATCGATAGCCAATCTACCTCAGAATGGAAAAATCAGATGATAAACAATATTAAAAAGTATCTTTGTTAAGCAAGCAACATCTTGCAGATCGTGCGTACGCCATGGCCTTTACCGCCTGTTGCCCACAATCCATTCGCGCTCATCTGGTAACTGCCGGAAAGATCAAAATGAATCCAGTTAGCTTGTGGCTGTTTTACAAATTTGGCTAAAAATGCAGCAGCCGTTGATGCCCCGGCCATCCCTTCACCGCTATGGATATTGGCAATATCGGCAAATGATGAACTGATCTGCTCAAGGTGAAAATCTGCAAAAGGTAAACGCCACAGCATCTCATTTTCCTGTTGTGCGCACCCCAGCGCAAGCTCTGCAAGTTTATTATCCATAGTGAGTAAACTGTTGTAATCACGACCTACAGCCATTTTAGCGGCGCCTGTTAAGGTTGCAGCATCAATAATACAGTTAGGGTTATTTTCCTGTGCGGCAATTAAACCATCAGCCAAGACTAAGCGCCCTTCTGCATCACTGTTTAATACTTCAACTGTGACACCATTTTTATAGGTGATCACATCGCCTAATTTAAGGGCATTGCCGCTGATTAAATTTTCTGCGCAACATAAATATAATTTAACGCGTTTATTTAAACCATTCACAATAGCTAATGCGAGTGCTGCGGTTAATGTAGCAGCGCCGCCCATATCGCTTTTCATTGCGGTCATTGAATCACTCGGTTTTAAACTGTAACCGCCGGAGTCAAAAGTAATCCCTTTGCCGACTAAGGCATAGTCAACGGCAGCATCCGCATCGCCACTTGGGTTAAAATCAAGCTCTAACATACAAGGAGGACGCACGCTGCCTTTACCAACTTGATAGATACCTTGTAAATCTGCTTCGAGCAGTGCTTCACCCGAAATGATTTTATATTCAACAGGCAAATCTAGAGGTACTAGATGTGTTATCAATGACACAGCTTTCTCGCAGAGCTGCTCGGGTGATAATGCCTGTGGACCTAGATTAATGGTGTTACGTACCCACTCCATAATTAATTTACGTGACGTTAATGTTTGCAGTTCATTATCTTCGATATCACCAAAGTCGATATTGGCTCCGCTTTTAGCATTATAAAAACCTTGCGAAAAAGCCCAACGTAATTCGTTATCCCAACCTTTACCTTGCAGTTTAATACGTTCGATAGTCATTGAATCAAGTTTACGCGCAGCGCTTTGCACCTGACGGAACAGTGATTTTTTTTGATCTAAATGGATAACAGACTGGCCTTGTGAAAAACTCAGCAGTGCGCTCTTTCCCCATGTCGCATCGGCAACATCAAAACTTAAAGAAACCAAAAAACAATGACTCATTTTCTTACCTTTTAAATAAACAAAAACGCAAGCCGAAGCTCGCGTTTAAAATCACTGTCATTAGCGATTACATCTCTTCAATCCAACATTGCTGCACCGCTTCTAAAATACGCTCGCTGCAATGGTTTGGATCATCATCAAAATCCGCAAGATGCAAAATCCATTCACGCAACTCAGTAAAATGCAGCTGGGTTGGATCTTGCTTGGGATATAAATCAATTAAAGCTAACGCTAATTCTTGGGAGTCTAGCCACTTTAAAACCATACTTACCTCCAATATCATTTAACTGTTAATTGATTCTATGCCATTTTTTAAATTAATGATTTTCAGAAACAATATTGATGGTATATTTTGGGATTTCTACGACTAAATCTTCATCAGTCACACAAGCTTGACAACCAAGACGCGACTCTGGCTCAAGCCCCCATGCTTTATCTAACATATCATCTTCAAGCTCATCACTCTCTTCAAGTGAATCAAAACCTTCACGCACCACAACATGACACGTTGTACAGGCACATGACTTTTCGCAGGCATGCTCTATCTCGATATCATTTTTCAGAGCGATATCTAAAATAGTTTCACCTTCGTCAGCTTCAACAGCCAGACCTTCAGGGCATAACTCTTCATGAGGTAAAAATATTACTTTTGGCATCTTAATCGCACCTTATGTTTTAAGATTATCTATTCTCGTGGTTATATTTTATCAACCGATTGACCAGTTAACGCCTGCTTGATTGATGCATCCATACGCAATGATGCGTAATGATCCGTTAACTTATCAATAGCTGCAAGCGCATCTTTAATTGCATTAATATTATCGCCTTGGCCAAGATCAGCAAGCACTTTAATACTGTCAGTAATGGTTTGATATTCGCTTGTCGAAAGCAGCAACGCCCCGTCTTTGTGCAATGCTGCTTCAAGGTTTTCAATCACACGTTTTACTTCAACCTGCTGCTCAATCAGCATACGTGCTTGAATATCATGCTCGGCAAACGTCGTCGATTCAGAAAGCATCTCCATCACCTGGCTATCGCTTAAACCATACGAAGGTTTAACTTCGATATGCGCCTGCACGCCCGATGATTTTTCCATTGCACTAACACTTAACAGACCATCTGCATCGACCTGGAATGTCACGCGAATATGAGCTGCACCGGCAGCCATTGGCGGAATATCAGTTAATACAAAACGTGCTAATGAGCGGCAATCTGCCACCATTTCTCGCTCGCCTTGTAAAACATGGATCAACATCGCTGTTTGACCATCTTTAAAGGTAGTAAATTCTTGTGCTCGCGCAACAGGAATAGTGGTATTACGGGGAATAACTTTCTCAACCAATTCGCCCATTGTTTCAAGTCCTAATGACAACGGCAAAACATCTAATAACAACATTTCAGAATCGGGTTTATTACCTACTAGGATGTCCGCTTGGATAGCCGCACCAATTGCTACTACCTTATCCGGATCGATACTGGTCAGGAGATCTCGTTTAAAAAAATCACTGACTCTCTCACGTACTAACGGTACGCGCGTTGAACCACCAACCATTACAACTTCAACTATCTCATCAAACCTGATTTGTGCATCTTTAATGGCACGCTTACAAGCGCGCAGTGTCTTTTTCACCAGTTTTTCTATCAACTTTTCAAATGTCGTTTTATCAAGCACACCTGACCAGTCAAGATATTGTAATTCAATAGAAACTTGCTGTTGTTCGCTCAATTTTTGTTTGCTATTACGTGCAACCTGTAATAATTCCTGCTGTAATTCAGGCATTATTTTCCCTGTAATATTGGCTTGTGTTTTTATCCAATTGACAATGGTTAAGTCAAAATCATCGCCACCCAGTGCAGAATCACCACCGGTTGCAAGTACTTCGAAAACACCTTTATGCAAATGTAAAATAGAGATATCGAAGGTGCCGCCACCTAAATCATAAACCGCAATCACCCCCTCTTTACCGGAATCGAGCCCGTAAGCAACTGCGGCGGCTGTTGGTTCATTTAATAAACGCAGAACATGTAGACCCGCTAAACGAGCCGCATCCTTTGTGCCTTGACGTTGTGCATCATCAAAGTAAGCAGGCACAGTGATCACCACGCCATCTAGTTCGCCTTGCAGAGTTTCTGTTGCGCGAGCACTTAAGACCTTTAAAATTTCGCTTGATGCCTGCACCGCATTAATCGGACCTGAGCGCGTTTCAATTTGAGCCAGCCCGCTTTGATTTGCGCTAAGCTGATATGGCAGGTGAGTTTTATCTAGATCTGTTAAATTTTTGCCAATTAAGCGTTTCACTGAAGCCAGCGTGTTTAATGGATCAGTTAACAAACAGGACTGTGCAGCTACGCCGACACTGATACAGGTATCGCCCTGTGCATCTTTTTCACCATAATGCACAACCGATGGCAACATATCTTGCTGATTTTGATCAGCTAAAGTTAAAGCTTCACCACTGCGTACGCTGGCGACAAGAGAGTTAGTGGTACCTAAATCGATGCCAACCGCTAACTTATGTTGATGGGGCGCAGCAGATAAACCTGGCTCTGCAATTTGTAATAATGCCATCGAGAATGATCCTGTTTTTTAGTAGTTTTAGTCGAACAATTTTTCTTCAAGCAATTCGAGTTCAATTTGAAGTTTGAGCATAAATTTTAACTTACGGACGCTGTCTGCCGCTGCTTCTATTTCATTAAGGCTTAATTGTGATTCAATTAATGATTCTAAATCAATCACTTGTTTATGTATATTTTCTGCAAAGCGTTCAATTTCATGTTCATCATCTTCAGTAAATGAAGCAATAGTTTCGCGCCACTCCATCTGCTGCATCAAAAAGTTGGTATCTTGCAGGGTTCTTTGCTCTAAGGCGATATCCAGCCCGGCTAATAACAGTAGGTATTGCGCACGTAAACAGCTGTTTTTTAATGTATGGTAGGCATCATTTATTTCTGTACTTTTTTGCATCGCAGTTAAACGCTCACTGTCAGAGCAGATCGCAAATTTATCTGGGTGATATTGTTTTTGCAGTTCACGATAAGTTGCAGATAATAGTGTTTGATCAACAGAAAATGTAGCCGGAAGAGAGAATAGTTCAAAGTAGTTCAAAAGATGCTCCTAGCAAGATAAAGAGAGAGGTTTTTTTATCCTCAATAAGTGTTTATTTTAGCGATTTAGCACGAAGAGATTTTGTTCAATCTGAAGGGGAAAGCGCGCAGTTTATAGGTATAAATGCGCACTTTCGACAAAGAGATTGGGCAAAATAGCGAAGTGATTAATCGTGACAGTTTATCTAAACACTAAAACTCTCACCACAGCCACACTCTCCATCAGTATTAGGGTTGTTAAATTTAAAACCTTCATTAAGGCCTTCTTTAACAAAATCTAATTCTGTGCCATCAAGATAAACAAGACTTTTTTCATCGACAATAACTTTAACACCTTTATCGACAAATACTTGGTCATCATCATTAAGCACATCAACAAATTCAAGAACATAAGCCATGCCCGAACAACCTGATGTTTTAACGCCTAAACGCAAACCGATTCCTTTGCCACGATTAGCAAGAAAAGAAGCAACATGTTTTGCTGCTGGCTCTGTCATTGTGATTGCCAAAATT